>JAJDDP010000131.1 GCA_029260235.1 Phycisphaerae bacterium
GTCCCGGTTGTTCTCGCCGATGACTTGGCCCGTGTAGATGGGATCGCCCGGCTTGACGAAGTAACTTCCTCGATCCGCCAAGTTTTGCAGGGCGTAAGGCGTTACCGTGCCAGGATCGCTGGATAAGAGGGAACCATTCGCTCGACCCGGGATAGCCCCTCTAAAAAACTCATATTCGTAGAAATTATGGTGCAAGATGGCTGTGCCGTTGGTGGCCGTGAGCAAGCGATTCCGCAATCCGATCAGTCCGCGAGAAGGCACGGTGAACTCAAGGTGAGAGTAATCCTCGCGGGATTCCATGGTCGCACAGATGCCTCGGCGCGCTCCGAACATCTCCATGACCGGGCCAACATGCTCGTTGGGTACGTCGATCACACACATCTCGATCGGCTCTGTTTTCTTGCCGTCCAACTCGCGATAGATGACCTTGGGTTTTCCCACGCTCAACTCGAACCCCTCACGCCGCAAGGTTTCGATTAGAATTGAGAGGTGTAGCATGCCGCGGCCCGAAACGTAGAATTCATCCGGTGTTGCCCCGGGATCCACCCGGAGGGCGACGTTGGATTCGGTCTCCTTGAGCAGGCGGTCACGAATTTGCCGACTGGTCAAGAACTGCCCACTGCGCCCAGCGAACGGCGACTTGTTGACGCTGAAAGTCATGTGCAGGGTTGGCTCATCGATATTCAAGATGGGCAGCGGCTTGGGGTTTTCCAAGTCGGCGATGGTGTTGCCGATGTCGATTGTCTTGATGCCGATCACCGCGCAGATATCTCCTGCGGGCACCGAATCAACTTTCTCTCGCCCCAAACCCGTGAAGGCATACAGTTCTCCGACGCGTTCCTTGGCTTGTGTGCCGTCTCGGTGGATCACCTTAACGTCACTGCCAGATTTTAGTGTTCCGGCAAAGACGCGCCCGATGCCTATGCGTCCCACATAGTCGTTGTAGTCCAAGGTTGTGATCAGCATTTGCACCGGAGCGTCCGGATCCACTACTGGCGCCGGGACGTGGTCGATGATCATGTCGAATAGTGCGTTGATGTTATCCGGAACGTCATCCAGATCCCGCGTGGCATACCCTTTGATCCCTGATGCAAAAACCAGCGGGAAATCGATGGCTGCTTCGTCCGCTCCCAGCTCGATGAAGAGGTCCAGCACTTCATCGCAGACATCCATGGGCCGGGCACCGGGGCGATCGATTTTGTTGATCACCACCACGGGTTTGAGATGGGCCTCGAACGCTTTTTGCAGCACGAACCGGGTCTGCGGCATCGGCCCCTCGAAGGCGTCGACCAGCAAGAGGCAGCCGTCGGCCATCTTGAGCACGCGCTCGACCTCGCCGCCGAAATCTGCGTGGCCCGGCGTGTCGATCAAATTTATTTTTGTATCGCCGTACTCGATGGCGATGTTCTTGGAGAGAATGGTGATGCCCCGCTCGCGCTCGAGATCGTTCGAGTCGAGGATGCACTCTCCTTTGAGCTGGGCATCACGAAACTGCCCACACTGCCGCAATAGCTGATCCACCAGCGTCGTTTTCCCATGATCGACATGGGCGATGATGGCTACGTTCCGTATTTGCATCGTATCTCCTGGCACAAGCAGCCCGAATCGACCGGGCCACGTTTTTCAAGGTTTGGCAAAGCCCCGCATTATACACAACCCACGAGGAATCACCATCTCCGCCGATGCCTCCTACCGGCGTGCGGGCGTCTCACAGGATTGGCGAACCCTCAGAATCAGTCATTCGGGCCTGAAGCCAACTAAGGGGTATCGGGGGGCACGGGGCAGGGAAGCGCAATCTCGGCCAGCCGGAGTCCGCAAACTGAACCGCGAACGGACGCTAATGGCCGCGATTTTTGGCAGGCATTAGCATTGATTCGCGGCTGAGGTGGGTCTACCTCTCGGCCTTTGTGGTTGCCAATTGGCGCGCGCCTTGCGTCCTTGAGCGGAGCAGTTCCAATCGCCAGCTTGGCCGACTATATTGCCCGCTTTGGAGCCAATCGAGTAACCGGCCGGAACGGGCCAAATGTTTCGTTCTGGCTAATTTGATGCCCAGGAGTCGTCGATGCCGTTTGAAAAGGTGAACCCCAAAGTCGATTTCCCTGCCTTGGAGCGGGATGTTCTGAAACTCTGGGATAGAGAGGACACGTTCAACAAGCTGCGGGCTCAGAACGCTGGCAAGCCGAAGTGGTCATTCCTTGACGGGCCGATCACCGCTAACAACCCCATGGGCGTCCACCACGCTTGGGGTCGAACGTATAAGGATACCTTTCAGCGCTACTTCGCCATGACCGGGCATGAGCTGCGATACCAGAATGGTTTTGACTGCCAGGGTCTTTGGGTCGAGATCGAGGTCGAGCGCGAACACGGCTTCTCCACTAAGGAAGAGATCGAAAGCTTCGGCTTGGACAAGTTCACCGACGAGTGCAAGGCCCGGGTCCACAAGTACTCAGCCATTCAGGCTGAGCAGTCCAAGCGGCTGGGCTTCTGGATGGATTGGGACAACTCCTACTACACCATGGCCGAGGAAAATAACTACACCATCTGGACCTTCCTCAAGAAGTGCCATGATCTAGGCTACCTCTACAAAGGCACCGATGTCATGCCCTGGTCGGGACGGGCAGGCAGTGCCTATTCTCACATGGAAATCGCCGAGGGAAGAAAACTCGTCACCCATACCTCGGTGTTTGTGCGCTTCCCCATTCGCGGCAAAGAGAACGAGTATCTGCTGGTTTGGACGACCACGCCCTGGACGTTGCCCGGCAATACCGCAGCGGCCATCAGCGGAGATCTGGAATACGTCAAGCTTCGTTCCAAAAAAGATGGGGCCCTTTACTACTTCGCCAAGGAGAACCTGAATCACCAGCGGTTAGCCAAGGAATTCAAAGAAGGTTTTGGCAATAAACCTTGGCCCAAGGATGTCCCCAAGCTCAAGACGCTCCATCAGATTTTTCATGAGGTGGGCGGATATGACATCGAAGGCACCATCAACGGTGGTGAGATGGTCGGCTGGACTTATGACGGGCCATTCGACGAATTGCCGGCTCAGCAGCATCAAGGCGGATACGCCCAGCCCCTGGATCTGCTCCCGACAGATCAGCGCGATTGGCCCTGCGGCAAAGATGCCCATGTGGTGTTCGACCCGGGCAAGGACAATAAGGGCAGCTCCTATGTTGTGGCTGGCGAGGGCACGGGCATCGTTCATTCGGCTCCGGGTTGCGGCGACGTGGACCACACCTGGGGAATACACTTTCGACTACCCGCCATCGCTCCCTTGGATGATCAAGGGCGCTTCGTGGAGGGATTCGGTAAATTCACCGGCATGCGTGCCGCCGATGAGTCAACGGCTGAGGCGGTCATCGACGACCTTCGGGAAAAAGGCTTCCTAGTCGCCGCCGAGAAATACCCGCACATCTATCCGCATTGCTGGCGAACGGGGGATCCGCTGGTCTTCCGCTTGGTGGATGAGTGGTACATCTCCATGGATTGGCGGGAGGAGATCAAGGAGATCACCAAGCAGGTGAATTGGCTGCCGGCGTCAATGCGAGGCCTCGACCGCGAGCTGGACTGGCTGACATCGATGCGCGATTGGATGATTTCCAAGAAACGTTTTTGGGGCTTGGCGTTGCCCATCTGGGAGTGCAAGAGCTGCGGCCATTACGATGTGATCGGCAGTCGCGAAGAGTTGCAAGAACGCGCCGTCGAAGGTTGGGAGGAATTTGAAGGCCATACACCGCACAGGCCTTATGTGGATCGAATCAAGATCAAATGCACCGAGTGTGGCGAGTTGGCCAACCGAGTGCCGGATGTGGGCAACCCCTGGCTCGACGCAGGCATCGTGGCCTATTCAACCACCAAGTACAACAGCGACCGCAACTACTGGGATCAGTGGATTCCGGCTGATCTGATCACCGAGTGCTTCCCGGGCCAATTTCGCAATTGGTTCTATGCCATTCTCTCCATGTCCACCATGATGGAGATGGGCAAAGAGAAGAAGCGCCCGCCGTTCAAGAATCTGCTGGGCCATGCCTTGGTGGTGGATGAAAACCGGCAAGTCATGCACAAGTCTGACGGGACAGCCATCTGGTTTGAGGAGGCGGCTGAGCAGATCGGCGTGGATACCATGCGCTGGATGTACTGTGCTCAGCCTCCGACGACCGATCTTCCATTCGGGTTACGGCATCCCGAGGAAGAGGTCACCATCAAAGGTGACGATGGGATGACTATCACCCACACGGTCGATGGTGCCCGCATCTGCCGAGTGACCTCCAAGCCAGCCGATGAGACCCGCCGGCAAGTGCTGATGACTCTGTGGAATTCTTACGCTTTCTTCTCGAACTATGCCCGCATCGACGGATTCGACCCAACCGCTCCGCAAGTTCCACTCGATCAGCGGCAGGATATCGACCGTTGGATCCTCTCTGACTTGCAGCTACTTGTCGGCGAGGTGCGCGATAATTTTGAGGCGTACAGCCTGTCGCCGGTCTGTGTTGCAATCAAGAAATTCCTCGATGATCTGAGCACCTGGTATATCCGCCGCAATAGGCGACGGTTCTGGCGGGGCGTGTCCGAAGGCGATACCGACAAGCTAGCCGCTTACCAAACGCTCTATGAAGTGTTGGCTACGCTGGGCAAACTGGCTGCCCCAATCATCCCATTCGTGTCCGAACACATCTATCAGCACTTGGTAGCCAAGCAGTTGGCCGAGGCTCCCCAGAGTGTTCACCTGTGTGCCTACCCGACAAAGGATGCCTCGCGCGTCGATGACGGCTTGTCTCGGAGGATGGCAGCCCTGTTGCACTTGGTTGGTTTGGGTCGATCTGCCCGGACAGCCTCCAAGCTTAAAGTTCGTCAGCCGCTGGCCCAGATTATCGTAGCCAGTGAGGACGAGAACGTGCGCGGTGCAGTCGAGCAATTCCAGGCCCATATTCTTGAAGAACTGAACGTCAAGAAAGCGACCACTCAGGCGAGTGTGGCTGATCAGTGCTCGGTTTCGCTAGAGCTGAACCGCAAGACCGCAGGCCCCAAATATGGAAAGCAGTTGGGTGCCATCGCCAAAGCGCTAGGCCAAGCCGATGCAGCTGAGATAGCCGATCAAGTTGGCAAAGGTATGGTCGTCACTCTGCAGGTTGAAGGGCAACCTGTGACTCTCGATCCGCCCGACATCAACGTAACCAAAGACTACGGCCAAGACTGGGCCGGGGCAGAAGAGGGCGGCGTGGTAGTGCTCTTGGACAAGAGGCTCACCGAGGAACTAAGGCAGGAAGGCCTAGCCAGAGATGTAGTGCGATTCGTTCAAGTAGCCCGCAAAGAGGCAGGCTTGGAACTGGAGGACCGCATCACCCTGTCTCTGCAAACTGAGGGTGAGCAACTTCAGGAGGCAATCGAAGTTTGCAAGGACTACATCGCGGCCGAAACACTGGCTACGACCATCGAATCGACGCCTATCCCCAACGCCGGCGGGACAAGCGAAGTCAAAGTAGCCAGAGCGGCTCTGCGGATTGAAATAGTGAAGGCATGACGTTACAAGTTTTCAAACGAACACGAGCATCCGACCAGCCGTAGAATCGTGATGGAAGCAAACTCTGGTATCCCTGTCCAGAAGCCCACATGCATTGGGTGCGGATACTCTCTTCTCGAATTGACCTCGGACAACTGTCCCGAGTGCGGGCGATATTTTGATCGCGATGATGAATCGACCTTCCGCATGGCGTGGCAGCCTGCTCCACGGCGGCGGTCGGCTGCACCGCCCAGCATGTGGGAGTGTGTTGGCCTGGGCGTGCTGACGATCCTCGGCTTGCTCGGTGCAAGTAATGCCCAGCCTTGGAATGGTCCGGCAACGTGCATTGGCTTGGTCTTCGGCGTGCCAGTCTGGGTCGGACTCGCGATTCAGGCTCTCTGGAGGGCTGGGGTGTGCTGGAAGGATCGGGCGAGAAGTGATCTCGACCAATCACCACTGCACAAGAGGCACGCAGGGCGATGGTTTGTAGCTCCGATCTGTTTCCTGGTCGTGGTGAGCGCAATCATAACACCGTGGCCATTGATGCTTCGCTTTGGACTAAGCCGTCCGGCCTTTGAGGCAGCAGTACGAGACGTTCAATCAGGTAAGGGAGGGGTGAACGGCCGCATCGGTCTCTATTTTGTCCGAAGGGTTACATGGAACACCACGAATCCAGCGGGAAGCACGATCCTGTTCGAGACCGGCTCTGACTTCTTCGATCCCGTTGGTTTCATGTTCGATCCCGTGCGTGATCGAACGCGCACCGACATCATCCAGCAACTTGGGCCGCAATGGTACACCTATATCGATTGAATGATCCCCGACTAAATCGGAGGAGCGGCAAACGCAAAGTGCGTGGTCTCCCGCTTCAAGGCCCGTTGCCGTCCGCACCGGCGTTCAGGATCTTGTCCACCAAGCGCATGATCTCCTGGTAGCGCCGATCTGCCGCCATTTCGGACGGTGGAATGCGGGCTTCGTCCAAGCCTCCAAAGAACTGGAGCAGGGGGGCACCTGCGGCTAGGTCTTGGGCGTATCCGCCGTAGATTTGACTCCGCCATTGCAGCGCGTACCGGTCGGCTACGTTGCGGTTGACGGTGTCTAGGTTCATCTCTGGTGAGTCTACAAAATCCGGGGCGATGTGCATGAGATTGCGCAGATCGTAGATGGCTGTGTAACGCAGTTCACCGTCGGCGTCGCGGAAGGGCTTGCCCTTGTAGATGGTGCCGTCGGCATATTGCTTGCGCCGTTCGGTTTTCTCAAGCCAATCCTCTGGAAAGGTTAGCAACTCACTGGGGATTTGTCGGGATCGTTCCACTTCCAGAAGCTGTTGGGCTTCGTCGGATTTGTAAGCCTGGCGGGTCTCGCCCTCTTCGATGAGGCGTTCGGTGTTGCGGGCGATGCGCTCCTCGACCGACGTATTCGGTTGGCCTGACTTGTACCGGTTCGGCGTCTGCTGCTTCTGTCGGGCGGTGCGTCTGCCTGTAGCTTGGTTTGCGATCTCCCGGATTTCAGCTACGAGAACATCTCGGTCCACACCTTCGGGCAAGCGGTTGACTTCTTCGAGCAAATCGTCGGCGATGGTCACCGCTTGTCTATTTCTGCCCTGGAGCATCAACGACTTGGCCTTCAACGTGCGCAAACGAACAGCCCGCACAACCAGTTCGATTTCCGCTGCCCGTTCTTCATGCAGGATAGCCAGCAGCTCGCGCTCATCCTCGCTCAGCTCACCGGCTTCATGCCGGGCGACCAGTCGATCGAAGATGAGGCGTTCATTCTGAGGGTCATCTTCCAAGGCTAGGTCGAAGAAGGCAATCGATTCGAGGAATTGGCCTGCTTCGTAAAGTCGATAGGCCTCGGTCGCTGGGAGTGCATCAGCCCGTTGCTGGGCAATGGTCTCTTCCAGTATGGCTGTGGCTGGATCTAGGGCAAAGCAGCTAGCGGTGAATGCCAAGACAACCATACCCGCCGGACGCAGCACTGCCCCACCAAAGTTAGCCATGGTCATCGATCAGTCTCCCGTCAGAGGAACGCATCAGAATCCAGGCTCGCCACTGTGTGATTATTCGGAGATAACCGGCCAGGATCAAGGGCAACGAGCGGAAATAGGCGAGGCATGGCAGGGAATCATTCCCAAGGCCAGGCAAATTTTCCCTTGTTGTGGCGGTAGTAAAGACCCAAGCAGCGCATACCGACCACGCCGAAATACGCCTTAAGGAGGGAAGTTACCAAGACGCGGACCAGACCTGAACTACCCTTCCCGAACACCTGCAAAGCCAAGTCGTCGGCATATTGAGTCAAGAAGCTGGCTCCCAAGACAAAGACACAGACAAGCAGGTAAGCCCCGAACGTACGGAAAATGGTGATCAAGGCCAAATCAACTCGGCCAAGTGCCCCCAAGCCGCCAACAGCGGTTACCAGCAACGCCATGGGCCAAAACAGGCCGCTGATGGCCATCGCTACATACAGGTGACCCTCGGCGTCAGGTCCTTGACTTGGAAGAAACCCCTTCCAGACCAGGAGCAAGTCGATCCAGATAGGAATCCCCGCGAAGATAGAAGCGCCTACAAACCGAACGATGGGCAGAACCACATCCTCAAAGACACCGTCGGTCATGCCCAAGCCCGGCAGGTCATCCTCGCCCGACGCTGTCTCGATGATCACGTTGAACCAGAATGCCAAGAGCCAGCCTTGCAGGAGAATGTAGCAGATCAGACCAATAAAGGGGGCGGCCAGGACTAGCGGCATCATGGCGTACATCATCATTACCATCACCATGATGATCATGTTCCCCGGGTCGGTGAACATGAGGAAGCTCCACAGGACATCCTCCCAGAAGCTGCGGAGCGGTTTAGCGGTGTCCGCCGCTCTGCCCCGGGCGACCATTTCATCGGCGTGACGTGCTCGATCCTCTGCGGAAGTTAATCCCGAATCGGCGGAGAGGGGTGGCAGTGGGGCTCGCTTACGGGCCTCCCCTCCTGACAGGTCGTCATTATCGATGGCGCTCATGGCGAACGTACCGTCATCGACGGGTTGGACCGCTGTGGCGCTACCGGCCAAGTCCTCCAGGATCACACATTCGTCGGATGCGTCCGGAATGGTGAAGATGATCTGGCAAGTCTTGCAGCGGGCGCGCTTGCCGGCACTACCCTCGACGAGCTTGCAAACGGCTCCACACTTACACTTGAACCTAGCCATCTCTTCGCTCACCATCAGCCCATGAAGAGAGACGGGCTGCTCTCTCCTATGTACTCCAAAACGCCGGACTGTGGAATTATAAAACAGCCCGAATAATGGAATGGTCGCTCAAAGCTGTTACTGTCCCAATCGGGGGAGGGGTGGGTTCTTGAAGAGCCAAGCGTTCCACAATTCGGTATCGAAGCCGTAGTTCTGGCCGGTGATGGCGATCAACGCCTCCTGCACCTCGGTGCGGACGGCTGGTTCGCGTTGCCGCCGTGGGCTTCCTTTCCGAGTTCGGAACTGTTCCAATCCGGGGACGTACACGGCGCTTGGGTACTGAGCGCCTCGAGCACCGATGGCCACCCGGATGGGTTCGTCGAACATATCGGCCACCCGGTCGAAGGTCTTCATCGCGTCGAGCGCGTCCTGCGGCGGCGGGGCGATCCCCAAGGCAGTGATCAGGTCAGCTACCGCTTGACGATCCCGCGACAATCCCAACATCGTCGCGGCCCGCCGAATCAGCTGATCTTCTCGGCTGCGCAGGATAAGGCGCAGCGCGCTCCCGATTCGCGGATCCGGTATTGTCGCTACGGCTTCCCCCGCGGTTCGGCGAATGTCATCGTCCTCATCCAAGACCGAAAGGGCGACCAAGTTCAAGATCGCCACATCCAGCGGCGAAGCAGCCAAGGCCTCGACCATGACCCGCCGGCCGTGGTCGTTGGAATCTGATAGTACCTTGCAAATCGCCGGCAGCGCCAGGGGCTCGGACAGCTTCAGGATGCGCGCCTTGCCTTCTGCTGAGGTCGCTGGCCCCGACTTGCGGGCTGATGCGCTCCGCAACCAGGATTCACGAATCGCGCGAACCTGCAACTGCCAACCCTGCAGTAGTTGGCGAACAACACGATCAGTGTAGGCCTGTTCATTTTCAGACGGCTTGAACCTGTCCGCATCGGCTTGGGCTTTGATCCACACGTCCCCCAGTGGCACATAGCCAGCCGCTTCAAGGGCCGCCACATGAGTGGGATCAATCTCCAGGGCCCTCCGGATCTCTTCTCGCTCCTTTTCGATCAATCCATTGTCACGGCACCACTGGGCGATCTCCAAGTGGCGACTTGTCGTTAGCGGTTGGGCTGACTTCTCTTGCTCGTATAGCTCCAGCCTTGTCGGGCCAGGCACAATTCTTGCGATGACAGAACGAGGCACCAACAGTTTGCCCGAAGGCGTAGTCAACTCGACGGCCGAGGCGTCATCATCCGGGGCTGTCCGTCCTTCGACCATCGTCCCATTATTGAGGTAGATATTGTCCCCGCGGGTAGCTGGGATAAGGCCCAACATCAGACAAATACCCGCAATTCGCAGTGTTGTCTTAGCCATGGGTGGACATCACCGGTAGCGAGAGACTGGACGCGGAGGGTTGGGCCAAGGTGCCGTGGACCCGTCGGGGGCTGACACGATCAATTTGCACGAGGACAACGTCGCCCGGATTCGATGGGTTGCGTTGGTCAGGCTCAAAAATGACCTCGAAGTAGCGATCAGATCGGCCACGGGCTACGCCGGACTCGCCAGAGACTGGACGCTCATTCTTCTCAACCAGCAGCCGCTGAGTGGTGCCCACGAATTGCTGCTCGAAGGTCGCGGCCAATTCTTGCTCCAATTCGCGGAGCTGCTGCATCCTCTCACGGACCAGGCTGGGCTGCACAAACTCCTTGGTCCAGCGAGCGGCGGCGGTCTTCTCTCTGGGACTAAAAGGAAAAGCGTGGATCTTGCAGAAGCCGGCGTACTTGGCCACTTCCAACGTTTCGAGAAAATCTTGGTCCGTCTCGCCTGGAAAGCCCACGACGATATCCGTACTAATTGCCGGACGATCAAGGGCGTCTCGCGTTCGATCGATCATCTCGCGAAAATCATCGGCATCGTATTGGCGGTTCATGCGCTTGAGGATTCGAGAACTGCCGGCTTGCAACGGCAGGTGGAGGTGGGGTACGCAGGATTCATTCGTAGCTAACACGTCGAGCAAGTGTTGGTTGACATCTCCTGGCTCAAGGCTTGAAATCCTCAAGCGTACCAGCCCATCCACTTCGGCGATCGCCCCGACCAATTCTGCCAGGGCAGAACTCCCATCTGCAGTGTCGAACCTGCGGCGCAGCGCGGTGGGGCGTTGATAGGCCCCCAAGTAAATGCCGGTTAGCACGATCTCTCGGTGACCAGCGGCGACGAGCGATTTTGCCTCGGCCACGGCTGACTCAATCGACTTGGAACGAAGCGTTGGTCGAAGCCGAGGAATAATGCAGTAGGTACAATGGGCATCGCAGCCGTCTTGCACTTTGAGGAACGCGCGTTGATGACCATCGAATCGTCGAATGGTCCGCGCTAAATCGTGGACGACGTTGACATCAGTGGATGATGTTGCAACACTTAGTCGTGTGAGCTGATCGGCATCCTGAGTCGTAGGCTCTGAAGATCCGGAGCCTACCCATCCGTCATCACCACCGGTCCGGCGGGTATCGCCTGGATCAGCGGCTTCGGAGCGATCCGAGAACGTCTCCAAGCGGTGGACGACGATATGGCGAAGAGCTTCGACTGCGTCATCTTCGTGGCTGAACAGTCCCACGACGCCGGGGATGCTGGCCAGGCGTTCCTTGTCGGCCGCAGCGCCGCAGCCGATGACGACAACCGGGGTTTTACCCCCTGCCGCCTGGCGGCGGACGGCTTGCCTAGTCTTGGCTGAAGCACTTGCAGTCACCGCGCAGCTGTTGACTACGGCAAGATCGGCGGTCTCACCGGGCAGAGCGCCTCTTAGGCCCAGGGAGTCGAGGGTTTCGCGCAGTTGTTGCGACTCGTACTGATTGACTTTACAGCCGAGAGTTCGTAGCAGATACTTCCTGCTCATGAAGAGGAACTGTAACAGGTTCGGCCCCCACGGAAAAGGGAACCGCAGCCTGCCGTACGGCGTCAAATGGCGTAGCTGAAGGAGAGGCGTAGATGGCCAGCAACCAAGCCGTCTGGGGAATCGACATGGGCAAGTGTGCCCTGAAAGCGGTGCGCCTGCGGGCAGCTGCCGACGGTAAGGTCGAAATCCTCGAGACTGAGCACATTGCCCACGCAAAGATCCTCACCCAACCCGATGCCAATCGGGAGGAGATGATCGGCAGCGCTCTAGAAAAATTCCTGTCCCACCATGATATGTCCAGCGACAAAGTGGTGGTTTCAGTTCCCGGGCAGCACACCCTGGCCCGTTTTAGCAAGCTGCCACCGCTGGAAGAGAAGAAAATCCCTGATATCGTTCGTTACGAAGCCGACCAACAGATCCCCTTCGACATTGAAGAGGTTATTTGGGACTACCAGACCTTCCGCGAGGAGGATTCCCCCGAGGTCGAGGTGGGCATCTTCGCGATGAAGCGGGAGCTGATCCGTTCATACCTGATCCACTTCGAGAATGCCGGTATCGAACCGATGATCGTGCAATCATCGCCGCTGGCCCTCTATAACGCGGCTGCTTTTGATGGTTTGCTCGGCGACGAGACCACGGTAATTCTCGACATCGGGGCAGAAAACACCGACTTGGTGGTCGCTACTTCGTGGAGCCTATGGACCCGAACGATTCCGCTTGGTGGCAACAAGTTCACCGACGCCCTGGTCAAATCCTTCAAACTGGGTTTCTCCAAGGCTGAGAACCTCAAACTTTCTGCTGGCTCTAGCAAGTATGCCCGTCAGATTTTCCAATCCATGAGGCCCATCTTTGCGGACCTCGTGCAAGAGTTGCAGCGGTCGGTAGGCTTCTATACTTCGACCCATCGCGATGCGAAGCTGACCAAGTGCCTGGCGATGGGCAGCGCCTTCAAGCTGCCCGGCCTGCAGAAGTACTTGCAGCAAAACCTCTCCCTTGAGGTAGAGCAGCCCGAAGAGTTTGCCAACGCTGAGGTTGCCTCAGCTGCTAACACGCCGCAGTTCAAAGAGAACATGATTAGCTTCGGCGTCGCCTACGGCCTGGCGTTGCAGGGGCTTGAGCAGGGCAAGATCACCAGCAGCCTTTTGCCGCCCGAGGTGGCCAAGCAAGCTGTCTGGCGAAAGAAACGCCCCTTCTTTGCGGCGACGGCAGCCTGCCTGCTGCTGGCCGCCGGTGCGATATGGATTCGGAATTTCACTGACCAAAGTGCCTTGGCAGGAAATGTGGGAAGTACGCCGCAGAGAGTCCCGGATGTAGATAGGGCAGCCACCATCATCCAAAATGACTTGCCCGATAGCACTCCGGCACGCGAATACACGCTGACTATTGTGGCCGCAGCCGACGAGCTCAACCGTGAGTATGGGAAGCTGAAGAACCAAGGCCAAGAAGAGCAAGAAACGATCGACCAGATTCTTCAGCTGCAAAAGAACCGCTCGATCAGTCCTCATCTATATCAGATCGTTCATGAAGCATTGCCCACGCCGCAACAGGCGCTGGCCGAGGCG
>JAJDDP010000132.1 GCA_029260235.1 Phycisphaerae bacterium
TCGATCCACTGCGCCTCCATGGTGAGCTGCCCGGAACCGTTAAGACCTACGGCATTTGGACCTTTCTGTTTGATGATTTCAGCGATCTTATCAGCAACCATCTCCTCCGCTTCTTCGTAATCGACTTCGTGGAAGACGTCATCATCGAACCGGCCTTTGGTGGATGAGATGTGGCCTCGAATTGGATCGCTCATATCCTTGCGGACCAAGACCTTTTCGAGGCGGTCGCGGTAGATCGGCTCGTGGGCATTCAATCCCTTGATACACTGGATGCCTCGATTTGTCGGGTGCTTCTTATCGGGGACCATGCCCACGACCTTGCCGTTCTCGGTCTTGATCAGTGTGCCGCATCCTACTCCGCAGTACGGGCAGGCCGCTTGGAGCAGCTTTACTCCTGAGGAATCGAGTACGTTGAGTTTTGGCAATTCCTCGGCCTGCACAAACTCCCCGTCCAGGAAGTTGGTCATGGTCACGGCTGCGCCGGTGCCAGCCGCCATCTTCATGAACTTGCGGCGGTCGAAGTCTTGGCCGTACTTGACCTTGCGATGAACAGTGCACGGCGGCTGCTGGGGCACGTCCGATTTGGTAACATCTCGTTGCACATCACTCATAGTCTTGATCTCCACACGTAACGCGTTGCTGCTGCGGCCTGGGGAGGCGGCGACCTCCATCCTTGCCGTCGGAAAACAGCCCCTGCTTGTTCAAAACACCTTGCCACCTGATTCACGCTGTGGATAGCCCGGTGTAGGTCTCCTAGCGCATGGCCTGGTTCCGCGAATTCTCCGCCGGAATGGTTATTGGCGAAGGAGAAAGCTCGGACCATTGACGCATGTACGAAACAATATTGTCGATATCTTCTGAACTCAGGTCAGCCACGCCCTGGCCTCCGCGACCAAAGGGCCTCATGGCTGTTCCTGTGCGGCCGCGGATGATTGTCGCCTGCAGCATGCCGTCGGTCGCAGAGGACAAGAATCCGTCGTTGTTCAACTCTGGTGCCCAAAGGCCCTCGCCCTCGACGCCATGACATCCTGCACAAAACGATTCAAAGAGTTTCTTGCCGGCGACGAAATCCCAGGGAACGACGAATCGGTGTGGGATTTCATTTTGTTGGTCTGCGCCAAACGGCGGGTCGTATTCCCAGGAGCGCAAGTAGGCCAACACATCGTTGACTTCATCGCTGGTCAGGGAGTGGATGGATTGCGGACTTCGCTTGACAGGCCTCATCTCGGTGCCGCTGCGCCCCATGGCCATGGTGGCCATCAAGAATCCATCGGATGCGAACCGCAGGAAATTCGGATTGGACAAGGCTGGGCCACTACCCCCTTCACCCTTGTCACCATGGCAACCCGAGCAGCTTGAAGCGTAAATGCCGGCGCCTTTCTCGGGCCGACCATGCGGCGTCTTGGCTAACCTGCCTGGTCCGGCTGCATCTGTCCGCTGCTTCAGTCGCAAGAATGCGATGACGTCTTCTATCTGACGCTCACTCAAATCAGAAATGCCCTGTTGGCCTTTGCCAAACCCGAGCATGGGCGTGCCTTCTTTGCCATGGGTAATCCACTCGCGAAGCATCACGTCGCTGGTTAGGCCCAGAAATGCAGAGTTCGCGAGTTGCGGACCAATGGCACCCTCGGCATCGAGGCCGTGACAGGAGGCGCAGTGTCCGGCATACAAGTCGCGGCCTGAATCCCAATCGCCGCGAGGAACAGTTTGAGCATGCCACGCTGCGGACTGACTGGGCTTGGTTTGCCAAGTTCGCATGAAACGAATGATCGAAGCAACATCTTCGTTGGACATGTGCCGCCAAGCAGGCATCCCCGTCCCGGACCTACCATTGATGAGCGTTTCAGCAATGAATTCATTCGAGACCGTGGACAGAAAAGCTTGTGTATTGATCGACGGGCCTAGATCGCCCGCACCATTTTCTCCATGGCAAGTGATGCAGTTGGCCTTGTAGAAGATACGCCCGTAGCTCACCCCTACAGCTTGAGTTTCCTCTCCTTGACACATCTCCAGGGCTGTGGCCACATCGCTACGCGTTGGCTGAAAATCGCGGAGAAAAGCGAGAATGTCACTAAGTTCCTGCGTGTCGAAACCTCTCCAAGCCGGCATAGCTGTGTTGGAACGACCGTAGATGATGGTGTCCCGCAAGAACGCATCGGAAGCGACGGCTAGGAAAGTCGCAGAATTCAACGAGTTCCCAATGCCACCTCCACCCTGCACGCCATGGCAAGAAGCGCAGTTGGCTCGGTATAGGGCTGCACCGACCCGCACATCGCCGCGGGCTGACGAGACCGCTCCCCGGTCCGGCTCGGGTTGTTCCCAGCCGCGAATGTAGGAGACCAGCAGAGTAATCTCATCATCGTTCAAAGCACCTTCATCCGACCAACCCAGCATCTTGGTGCCGGGTCTGCCCTTGGATATGATCCGACGAAGGTAGTCGTCGCTGACCACAGCCAGCGTGTCAGGGTGATTCAGCGACGGCACCATCACATCGATCTCGCCTCGCCGTTCCACGACTACATCGCGGGCATCCAACTTGTGCCCCCACGGATCGGCGTTCAGAGGCCACAGCCCCTCGCGCATGGTCGTGCCTTGACCCTCCGAACCGTGACATGCAGAGCAGAACATCTTGTAGAGCATCTCGCCTCGGACGGGCATCGACTCTTGCACGCCGCTGCGCTTCGGTGTCGGCCGGTGGCTGGCCGGGGCGGTCTTGCGGTGCAGGCTCATCATGTAGCGGGCCAACTCCCGACCCTGGTCTTGCGTGAGGTGCATCTCGGGCATCAAGGTTTCGGGTGAAATCTCCGCCGGGGTCATGAAGTGTTCGTAGAGCCACTGCTCGACAGTGTGTTCCCCTTTGACGTGACTGAAATCAAAATCGTGCTTGCTCTTATCGCCCACGTAGGTCAGATCGGGGCCTAGCGTGCCTCCCCTTCCCCTATATTTGTGGCAACCCAGGCAACCGGATTCGACGACCAGTCTTTTTGCCTCAGCCAGAGAATCGGCGCCAGGTAAGGTCAGTGCCAGCGATGCTTCATCGATGAGTGTGTGTGACTCGCTCGCCGATAGCCCCGCCTCCCTCTCTGCGAAGAGATCAGCTTCGCCCCCGTACAAATCGACCTCGTAGTGACATCGGCCACAACTGGTGTAGACCGCACTTCCGCGCAGCAACGGAGTCTCGCAGTGGGGGAACAACGAACCGTCATCCATCCAACCATGTGCGGCTGACTTCGACGTGGCTCGCCCCTGCCCCTCGTGGCAGATCGTGCAGCCGAACTTCTCGCTGGGATGCTTTTGGAGCAAGTCGCCAGAATGCGTGCGATAAGGCTGATCGGTGTCTGCAAGTGCCGGGTTCTCGACACCCAAGTGGCAAGTCGTGCAGCGATCAATCGTGCCCAAATCGGGCAGATACAACTGTTTGTGCTCGACGGTGAAACTTGCAGCCGCTGCCTTGGAATTTTCATCTTTGGCGGTGGAGGTCAGCAACCCGCGATACCCTTGCTGATACTCGTGCCACTTCGCACGAAAATTCTCGCGGTAGGCCGCCATGCCAAACACCAGCACCGAGGCAAGCGAACTCACCAGCAGCACGACCTTCATCAACCTGACTTCTTTGTGATCCATGAAGCTGTTCCCATTAGGGCCATGCAAATCCACGGCCCGTGAAGTCGATCATTTTTTAATGCACAGGCCAAGCTGCCTTCGACCAGTAGAAGTCCCAATTGGGTCCACGATGGACCGTGGCGAAGTAAGTCAAAATAACGAACCCAACCAAGAAGCAAGTAAACAACGCAATGGCCCCCATCCGTGTGGAGCTGGTTGCCTTGACCGTGATGACTGACCAGACGGCAAATAAGACCACGAAGACCGTTCCAGGGTTGAGCAGGGTGATGACAATCTGTGGCACATGGGCAGTCGACTCCCAATTGCGAAGCCAGCCATAGCTCACCGTGAACCAGAGCATGCCGATGACAACCACCGTAGAGAAAATCGCACTGGTCAGGGCTACGCGACGCCCCTTCCTGCCGCTAAACCAGATGCCCAGATCTTCTTTCTCACGGTCCAAGTAAGGCACCAAAGCCAAGCCCAAGACAACGATGGCAGGTATGCCCACGCCACCCATGAACGCCGAGTAAGAGACCAGTTCCTGAAGGCCCAGGAAATACCAAGGCGCCTTAGCTGGGTTTTCCGGCACAGCGGGGTTGGCCATTTCGCTTAGTGGAGCGTCGAAGAGCACACCCAATAGAACCATGGCCAATATTGTCACCATGGTTGCTGCGCCGATGACATACATCACGTTGGGCCAGGTCGTGACGGTGTTGCGAATCTCAAGATTCACTGCGGGCGTCCGCCCCTTCATCAGGCTCATCAGGCCGTAGGTCTTCAGTTGGGGACTCGAATCGCCACTGCTGCTGGCGATGGGAGATGCCGCAACCGCGTCTGCAGAAATTGGCCTAGCCAAGCCGCCATCTTTGCGGATTCGCCAGAAGTGAACGGCGATCATGATGGAGGTCACCAGCGGGAGCACCATGACATGCAAGACATAAAAACGGATCAGGGCTTCTTGTCCAACATAGTGGGCACCTAGCAGCAGTTCTTTTTGCATGCCACCGACGTCGAAGACGGCTGTTATGCCTAGCGTGTCGGTCAGCTCTCGGGGAGACTGGGCGATGTTAGCCCCAATGGTCACTGCCCAGTACGCCAGCTGATCCCAGGGCAGCAGATAGCCGGTAAAGCTCAAAGCCAAGGTGAGCACAAAGAGCGACATACCAATGACCCAGTTGAACTGCCGAGGGCCCTTATACGCTGAGGTGTAGAACGCACGGGCCATGTGCAGCATCACGCAGGCAACCATGGCATGGGCCGACCAGCGATGAATGTTGCGCATCAGGCGGCCACTCGGCACGACGTGGGCAATATCCAGCATCGATGCGTAGGCTTGGTCAACCGACGGCTTGTAATACACCATCAGCAGGATGCCGGTCACGCACAACAGGATGAACAGCACCAGCGTAGCGACGCCCAACCCCAGCGTCGTCGCAGCCTTGATCGAATGAACGTGGGTGCGCACGGGCAAAATGTGCAGGAAGAAATTGCCGAAGACCGCCTGGGACTTGGCCCTATCCGAGGTAGGCTTGCCATGCCGCACCATCGAGCGCATGAAGCTGCGCGGCGTGCTCAGCAGGTTCGCCCCAAAATCACCCAACGCTCCGGGATCGCCGACCTGTCGAACAGGCTTTGCTCCCTTATCCGGAGTCGATTTGGTTTCCATACCGGCCATCAAGAGGTTCTCCTGTCGCCCGGAGCACCGGCTCCGAGCGGTTTCCTGCAGTATCGAGTTACGCAGTCAATCTCGTTCCAACATTGACGTCGCTCAGGGTGTCTGCCACCAGCACGCCTTCGGGAGAAACGCTTAAATCCAACCAGAGCAGGCCCTTGGGGGCAGGTCCGCCCTCAATTTCGCCCTCGACTGAAAACTTTGAGCCATGGCATGGGCAATCGAATTTCCCATTCTCTTTTCGCTCAGCCACACAGCCCAAGTGGGTGCAAATCGAAGAAATCGCGTAGAAGCCCTGCTCGTCGCGGAACAGCCAAAGCTGGTGTTTGGGGTAATAAGTGCTCGTTCCGATTTCGAATCGATTTGGGTGACCCAACTTGACTTTTGAATCAGATTCAGGAAAAACCGATGGCATGGGCAAGCGAAACGCCCCGAGCATAGCCATCATGAAGGCCAAGACCGCCGACCACGCCGCCGCCAATCCCAAGAAGTCTCTCCGGGTGGCCGATGGCTTGAATCGCTCTGCTTGATGAAGGTCTTTCACGTCCACATCTCCACGAATAAACAGCCCTAGCTGGTAGCTCCGACCCATTGGCTGGAGAACCCCACACGTTCCATGGTGATCGCCCCAACCGGACAACGCTGGGCACACAATGCACAACGAATACACTTTTCCTCGTCCTTGATGATGGCTGACATGTCTGCCAGCTCAGCCTGGTCATAACGGAGGCGAAGCAACTCACCCATCTGGTCATTGCCTGCCAGGCGATCACAAGAAACCAATTGCAAGCACAACTCCGGGCAGACGTCCGCACATCCACCACACAGAATGCACTTGTCTGAGTCAAAGATGGTGTTCACGCCGCAGTCAAAGCAGCGGGAGGCTTCGGTCATCGCCTCCTCTTGGTTGAAACCTTGCTCGACAACCGCATCCTGCCGGGCGACCCGATCTTTCGCCGATGCCGTGGAGACGGCCATCCTCGGAATCTTCTCGTAATCGCGCTCCCGGCTGTAATCGGGCAAATTGATCTGCACCAGCTCCTGCTCCGGCTGCAGCGACTGGCCGTTGAGCTGCGACCACACGCTCCGTGCACATTTCTTGCCGCTGGCGACCGCGTCGATCAGCAACCTGGTTCCGTAGGCGATGTCGCCGGTGACAAAGACGTCCATTGCCGTTGTTTGCAATGACTCGGCGTCGTTCTTGATCCGGCCCATCGGATCGACTTCGATTCCAGAATCAGCTTCGATCAAGGAAGCGTCCGTTTTCTGGCCGATCGCCCACACGACGGTGTCCACTTCGATTGTGGTGATGTCGTCTTCATCGAATATTGGGGAAAAGCGGCCTTGGTCGTCGAACACGCTCAGGCATCGCTTGAAGGTCATCCCGCAAACCGCGCCACCCTCGTCCCGCTGAATCGAAACCGGGGCTAAGGCTGCGTGCAACTCCACGCCTTCCTCGTGGCCTTCGAGAATCTCGACGTCATCAGCCGGCATGTCTTCGACACCCTCGAGGCAGCAAAGATGCACTTCGCGAACTTCCGCCTGCCGCAAGGCACTACGTGAAACGTCGTAGCCAATCTGGCGAATCAGTGATCGCGAGACGTCGTAGGCCACGTTACCGCCACCGATTACCACGATCCGTTTGCCCAACTGGCTGAGGGTCGAATCGCTGGAACGATCCTTGACGGCTACATCGCGGAGGAATTCAACGCCGCCCATCACCCCGGGGCCTTGGCTGCCAGGGAGTTCGATTTCGCGCGAACGCTTAGCTCCAATGGCTATGATCGTTGCTTGGTGGTCGCGGCGCAGTTCCTTGAGAGTCATGTCTTTGCCGACGCAGGTGTTGCAGACAAACTTGACGCCCAATGACCGGATCAGCTCCACCTCAGCCTCGATCAAGTCGCGGGGCAATCGATATTCGGGGATGCCGACGGCCAACATTCCAGCCGGGACCGCCTCCATTTCGTAAACGGTGGGTCGGGCGCCGAGCAAGGCCAAGTCGTGGGCGGCCGCTAGTCCGGCAGGGCCCGAACCAATGATGGCCACCTTCGGGCCGTCCGTTTTGGGCGATTCCAAGCCATCAAGCAACGCCTGATAGGACGAAATCTCTTCGCCACTCCGACATTGACGTCGATCCTTGTCACCCAGTACGCGCTTGAGCAGTGCCAAAGGGGCGAAAGTCGGCTTGTCGAACGATTCGACGCCGAATTGCTCGGTAACAAAACGCTTCAGGGCCCGAATGGATACAGCATCATCGACTGCACCGCGCCTGCAGGCCGCTTCGCATGGCGCCCCGCAGACGCGGCCACAAATGCTGGCCAATGGGTTGGGGCCTCGGGCGATGAGATAGGCAGCTTCAAAGTCGCCGTCTGCAATCGCTCGAACATAGCCACGCGCGTCGGTACCGACCGGGCAGGCATCCTGACACTTGATCTGCCGCCGCCAATAGGCGTCGTCCGGTATCTCAACCTGAATGGGATCCAACGGCATTAGTAGCCTGCCTTGAAATAGTTGGAGGTTCGCTCTACCCCGATGCGCCGAACCGGTATCGCCTGGGCTCCGCCCTGTCCGCTCAATTGATGCCCGCCGCTCTGGCGGTTGTCTTGGTCGACCAGCTGCAACGGGTAACGGCCATCGTGTTCAAGATTGATCAATTGATCCACGGTCGGCGGCTGGATCTCCTCCTCCACTCCGTCAGGCCAAACGATGAGCAGCGAGTCAATCGAATCGACTTGCCCGAGGCCAAAATGCAGGATCATTTCTGATTGCGACAAATATGAGGGGCTAACCCCCACCGCCGCCATGCGCACCACGCCACCAGCTGAAAGCAGCGCCCGGGCGCCGATGCACGAAGAATTGGAGCCGCGCTGCCGCAATCTGATACGCAACCAGTGGCCGTCGTTGGGCGTCACGTTGTGCAGGAGGACAGGTTCAGCTCCCCGAACGACGAACAGCAGGTCGATGAGCCCGTCGCCGTCCAAGTCAGCCTGGGCACCGCCGCGGCCGACGAATGACTCGCCCATTGTCGGGCAAGAGGAGGAGGCTACGTCTTCAAAATGGTCGTTCCCCCGGTTGCCGAAGAGAAACGGTCGCTGGGCAACGAGTTGACTGTGGTCGGAAACATCTTCGAGTGTGCTGCCGTTGATTAACCACAGATCGCGGCGACCATCGTTGTCGAAATCCGCAAAGCCGGTCGCCCAACCCACCATGTCCAATGAGATTTGACCCAACCCACACTCGTCAGCGGCGTCCATGAACCATGGGCCTCGACCTTGCGAAGCGCCGACTTTGGCATCGAAGTGCATGTTGCGGTAGAGGGCATTCTCTTGAGCGATCCAGTGGGTGATCAACAAATCCTGGTCCAGATCGTTGTCAAAATCGACCGCAGCGATCCCCATGGCTCCGCGATAGTCAGCCGCCAGAGACGATGGGCCGACATCCTCAAAAGTGCCGTCGCGGCGATTCAAAAAGACGCCGTTGTTGGACACATCGTTGGCAACATAAAGATCCAGCCAACCGTCGTTGTCAAAATCAACCCAGGCGGCTGACAGGCTTCGACCGGACGGATCGGCGATGCCAGCCATCGACCCGGATTCTGCGAAACTGCCGTCGCCTTGATTCACGAAGAGCGAATTGCCCAACGGCTTGTACGAGGACGGATTCAAGGTATAGGGCTGTTCTGTGTCGTATTGCCGCTTGACCACGCCGCGGTCACTTTCTTTGAAAGTGAACTCCACATAGTTGCACACATAGAGATCGAGATCGCCGTCTCGGTCGAAGTCAGCCCAGGAGCAGCCGGCGCTAAACCGCGCATCCTGGATACCGCTCTTGTCGGTCACATCCCGGAAGGTTCCGTCGCCCGCATTCTCGAATAGGGCGTTGTCACCGTGGGCGGTCACATAGAGATCCAAGTCGCCGTCGTTGTCGTAATCGCCCCAGGATGCACCCATGCCGTAGGCAATCCACCCCAGGCCGCTCTGGTCAGTCACGTCTTCAAAACGCATGCCACCGAGGTTTCGGTAGAGGCGGCAGGATGCCTTGGCGTCGCTGGGCAGGGGATCTACGAGCGAGCTGGCGAAGTTGACCAAGAAGAGGTCGGTCAGCCCATCGTTGTCGTAGTCGCCAAAGGCTACGCCCGAACCCATATCTTCGGGCAATAGTGAAGCCCGTTTGGCTGGAAAGTGATGAAAGTCAATACCCGAATCAGCCGTGACATCTCTGAATCGGATGGCTGAAGTTGCCTCAGCCTCGGCTGATTCGAGAACAGAGATTAGTCCTTCGACCTGTTGGCCTGGGAGCACCGTGTCCTCGCCCTGGTCGCGGGTCACATAGGCCCATCCACAAACGACGGCGAAGACGGCGGCGCTTACCAGCGTCCATCTTGCCAGGAGACGGTGCCGTTTGTTGAACGTGCTAGCCACCGGCTATTGCTCCACGCGTATGATCAAGTCATCGTTGGCCATCATGGTGATGGGTGTGCGAATGCCCGCTTCAGGGCCGAACAATCTGTCCAGAAAATCCGCGTCGGCCTTTTGGTAATTGAGAACGGCGGTCACCTTAAGTTCCTTGACGTCAGTCGGAGCAGCGAAGGCCATTTGTTTCTCATCGCCCTCGATGTTCTTGGGCGGCGGTGCTGGGAAACCCGGACAAAAGAACGAATAGGTCTCCGAATCGCTCATCCCGGGGAACAGCGCCCTCTTGAATCGAGCGCCGACCATCTCCCAAAGATTGTGGCGATCAATGTCCTCTCCGTAGCGATCAATCCCCTCGGCCTTGAAGACCATCGCGCCGTCGGCCATCCGACCTCGGTCGTCCGGTTGGCCTGCCTCGTACACAACGCGGCCCTGTTCGTCTTTGACGGTGAGTTCTACCCAGCTACGGATGATGTCCAAGGGGCCTGTCGGGAAACTGTGCCCGGTCTTGTTGTTGGTCAGAACGATGCGCACATCGACCTGCTCGCCCGCTTCCACCTGCTCTGGGCCGTACAGCTCGAGGCGAATGGTCGGGCCTGAGGTCCACTTGTCGGCGATCTCAGGAATCTCAATATCACCGCGAAGCCAAGCGTCGGTCAGCTTGACGTGCTCAGCTGCTCCGGGCAGATCCATCAGCAAGGGCATGACCTGGTTGGCGGCTAGGAAGCGGTGCGAGCGGTGCTTGCCGTCGGTCGGCGTCCGGTTGTAGTCGCCCGCATCGCCGGCGGCTGGGTCGGTCGAAGCCTGCAAAGGCATGTGGCATTCGCGACAAGTAATGCTCTTGGTCGGATCGCCTTCATGATACCAGCGGCTCTTGCGCCAGTTGTCGTATTGATTCTGCAGCTGCACCCAGCCAATCTGGTTCACCTCTTCGTCTATGAACTGCTTGTGGCAAGCGGCACAGTACTCAGCCGTCTTGTAGAGCGGCTTGGCGAAAGTCTCTTTGTGCTTCTTGGGGTAAGCACGAATCAGAAAGTCGCTGACCAGCTTGAAGAAGCGACCGTCCTTGCGTTCGCCGACATAACGAACAGGCTGGGCAATGGTGTAGTCGGCGTTTCCGCGTACATCGGTCTGAACGATCGAATGGCAAGCAATGCAGGAAACACCGTCATCAGCCCCGGGCGAAGTGAGCCCTTCGACGTTGACGTTCTTGCTTCCTGAGAAAAGAGCGATGGGATCGTGACACCCTGCACAGTACCGCGTGGCCTCTGCACCTACGTCAGCCAGCATGAACTCTTGAACCTTTTGGAAGGCTACGTCGGCTGACGCGTATCGGTGGGCACTTGGTTGCCACTCAGCCAGGATGTCCGAATGGCATCCGCTGGAGCCACAGCCCGCTGAGCCGGCCAGACTGGATGAGTCGTATGCCCAATTGGTTTCTGTGTGACCTAGGCTTGGAGCGAAGGGTCTTTCTTTGCCGAACTTCCAACTGTAGTCAGCCGGGAATTCATTATTCAAAGGCCGTTCGCTGTAGAGCAGGGCTGACCCACCGTGAACCGCAAATAGCAGCACAGTCAGCCCGCCCGACCAAACCAGGAACGTCCGCTTGGCCAATGCCAAGGCCTTCACGACGGCGGGGGCATTGACCTTTCGCCACCAGAGGATTGCCAGATGGGCCCCTAATACGAAAACAAGGCTCAGCCCGGTGACTAGATGAACCAGATCCCACCCATAACTGATGCGAACGCCGAACAGGCTCTGCCAGGTGAGGATTACGCCGCTGGCACAGAGAACAAGCAGCACCGCGGCTGAGAGATATCCCAGCAATTGGTAGTGATTGAATTTTCCGCGGAACCGCCTCAGCCAGTGCTGCCCCACATACCAAGCCAAGGGCGGCAGGGTGACCACACCGACCAGTGAATGCCAGAGCACGCCGAATTGGTTGAATATCGAAAAGGACATCAAGTAGATGATCAGCCCGCTGATGGCCTCATAGGCAAGCAGGCCCATCACCAGCCCGCTCGAAGGCCTGGCCCATTCTGAGGCGGCATCCACCTGGCCCGGACCCCGGCCAACTATAGGCAGCGAGGACTCAGCCAAGCCGGACGCTTGGGCACCCGACGCAGGAGTCGCCAAGCCATCTTGCTTGGCATCTTGTTCTGGTTTCATAGCGAGATGCTCCAAATCACTGCACATGGGTTTATCGTGCGATCCTTCGCTTCGTCTTCTTTTGAGAAGTCTTGGTCTTGCCCCCCCCGCGACCGACCGCGATGTGGTGGATCATTGTACTTCGCAAGAAGCGCTCCTCCGTCTCGACCACTCTTTTCCAGGAATCGTGGGCCAAGCAAGGATCCTTCTCGCTGCAATCCTTGTTGGCAAAGGGGCAGCGGCGATAGTGGAATTGTTCAAACGGCGCCAAAACCTCATAGAGAGATGTCTTATTCCCTGGCCGAGCCATGCGGAAGCCGCCCGATTTGCCGCGGGCTGATTCCAAGACGCCGGCGCGAACTAGATCTGCAAGAACCTTGGACAGGTACTTCCGCGGGATTCCAGTGGCCTCGGCGATTTCCTTGCCCGAAATCGGCCAATCGCCCGAATTCTGGGTCAAATGAATCAAGGCCTGCAAGGCGTATTCGCTGGTCCGCGTGAGCATGTGGCTTTCCTTATCTATATAGCTATAGCAATATAGCTATATTGGCATCCAGGTCAACCTTGTTGATCAGAAATTTGAAGATTTGCGATCCGGAGTTTGCCCTGGTCGGTAATTGCCTCGAAATTAAATCGCCCTATTAAGGTACGATTTCTGTATGGGCAGGAACTTGGCTGCCGCTACTTGTTTCGGAGGGACAACGGCTATTGCTCTACCCTGACCAACAAGTAGGTCTTCTTGCCGCTACGCAGAACAACGCACGAGGGAGAGGCTAGGGATGCCTCGGTAACCATGTAGGAATCGTCCACGCTGATGTTGTTGACGTAGATACCGCCGCCCTTGAGGCGGCGGCGGGCTTCGGATTTGCTGGAGGTCAATTTACTGTCAGCCAATAAGTCCACGATGGGTATTCCGTCCACCAAGCAGTTGCGGGCGATGGCGTGGCTGGGGGCATCGGCAAAGAGCACCTG
>JAJDDP010000133.1 GCA_029260235.1 Phycisphaerae bacterium
TGAAGCGCTTGGCCAACCGAGTCGTTTCTGAGCAAGATACTGTATTCAGGTTGCAGAGTTTGCGGGTCGATGTTGTAAATGTTAGTTACGTAGAGATCAGGGTCACCGTCGTTGTCGTAATCGCCGATGGCCACGCCCATGTCATTCATGATGTTGTCTGCGCCCGCGGCTGCTGCGACTTCTTGAAACGTGCCGTCCTTCTGATTGATCCACAACCGGTTCGGACCAAAATCGACTGCAACATAGACATCAGGCCACCTGTCGCCGTTGAAGTCCGCCAGGACGGGTTGGTGATACCATTCCCAATCGGCGCCGATCCCGCTGGAGACACTGATGTCCTCGAACGTGCCGTCTTGATTGTTCAGGAACACGTGCAGCGGACCGTTCCAAGATGCTGCTAGCAAGTCGAGGTAGCCGTCGCGATTCAGATCGCCAGCGCACTGCCCCCCGCGGTGAATGCTGCCGGGGTTGGCCTGTGGCATGAAGAGGCCTGCTTGAACGGTGGCGGATTTGAGGCGGCCATCCTCTTCCTGCTCGAACAGCTCATAAGCAGTCGGCGCAGATTGGTCGTCATTGGTTAGGAATAGATCCAGGTCTTGGTCGCCATCGAAATCGAACCACAAAGCTGCCCGGTGCATGTCTGTGGATGTCAAAGAAACGTCCGCAGCGATTTCCATGAATTGGCCGTTGCCTTGATTGCTGTAGAGAAGATCTGCAAGACCTGCGGCTGTCGGCACGAAGAAATCAACGAACCCGTCATCGTTAAAGTCAGCCGCAGCCAGCCCAACGCCCATTCCGTCTGCCAAGGTGGCCGGCTGAATTCCACGGGCTGCCCCAACTTCTTGAAACGAAACTTGAGCGAACAGGGTCGATGAGCCGACTATCCACGTCAATCCGCCCACGAACAGCGCGGCTCGCCCGGATGAAGCAGCCGTACTGCGCAGGTCGAGCCATTGTCCTGATCGTACCATCAGTCCGAAGTCCCTACCGGTGCGTTAGTTTCAACACCGACCAAGAAATGAAACGCTGCCTGGGGATAGCCCCAGGACCCTTGCACGTGCCCCTCCACACCAACACCAATCCTAAGGACTCTGATGTCCCAATTCAAGAGGAAGCGACCTGCTGCTTAGCCGGCGACCTCGATCAATGCTTCTCTGGAAAACCTCTGGGCCTTGTCGCAATTGGATGGCCCTGTCAGCCAGCTAGGTGGCTGATCAAGCCCGAAAATGGCGTCGAACGTAGCGAACCAACCCTCGATGAATCGCACGCCAAGTACCAGGATTTCCCGGGCTAAAGCCCGCGGGACCATTCTGCCCGGAGCGGTCCTGAATCGATGCGGGCGGCATCAATCTGCTGAAGGATGGCTTCGCGATCCCGCGGAAGTCGACCGCCAATGGCGAGATAGTTCGATGCGTGGTTGCAACGGAATATGGTGGCCGTTGGATTGACCTCGCGGACGAAGATACGCAGCTCTTGGAGCAGGTCATCGACACCGGGCATCGTGAAACGCCCAGCCTGGGCTTGATTGTAGATCGGCGTGGCGGGCGTAAGCATCAGCGTCAAAGTTGACAGGAACTCGGGGTCCATGGTCGTGGCTAGTCTGGCCGAGGCTGTGGCGTGTTCAACGCTCCTCTCGGCGCCACCTGCCCCAAGAAGGAAGATCAGCGACTGCTTCATGCCAGCAGCCCGGGTTTTGGCCGCAGCCTCGGCATGGTCGGCTGCATCCGCGCCCTTGGCGATGCGCCGGAGTGTCGTGTCATCGCCTGACTCGGGGCCGATGTAGAGCAACTCCAACCCAAGTTCTCGCAGACGCGTCATCTCCGCCGCGGACTTGTCCAACAGGTTCTTGGCTGTCGCATAGCAGCTCACCCGGCGTAGATTTGGGAAGGTGACCTTGAGCGCCATGAGGATCGGCTCCCATAGCCCCAGATCCATCGCCAAGGCATCGCCATCCATGACGAAGACCTTACGCACCTGGGCAGCGAAGGAGCGACCAGCCACGGCGATGTCCCCCAGGGTCTCGTCCAGCGGCCTCACCCGGAACTTCTTGTCCGCGTACATGGAGCAATAGGTGCAGTTGTTCCATGAACAACCAATCGTGGCCTGGAGGAGGAAAGAGTTCGCCTCGCTGGGCGGTCGGTATACAGTTCCTTCGTAGCGCATACCTCAATCATACCTGGATAGGTTCGCTCGGGAAACGCAGGCCGGGAGGATCAGAGCATCGAATGTGCGGCGGAGGGATCAGCGTCTGTGACGAGTGCTAATCTGCTGGCTGAAGGGGCACCGCTCGAATGGCCTCTTGATCCCAAGCGGTCTACGAATGGAGCCGTGGGGACTCGAACCCCAGACCTCCTGCATGCCATGCAGGCGTTCTCCCAACTGAACTACGGCCCCGCTGAACCGCTCGCAGCCGCATCCCCTCTTATCGAGGACGGGGTTGTTCGACGAGCAGGGGGGCATTGTAGCGTTGAGGCTTGTTTTGGCAAGGGCTGGGGCATCCAACAGCCTCTCGAATCAGGATCGTATGCTTGCCTGAAACTGCGTCCGTTTCTTGCGATTGTGCAGTATGATGACCGATTCCTGCAAGGCTGATTGCTGGGCTGAGGCGGGCCGGGCCTGACTAGGCAGCTCGCCCTGGAGTATGGCAAGAGGATACTGATTGACCGATGGGTCTTCGCGTTCAAACAAAAGCCGATATTCGTGAAGCGATGGCTTCGATGGGAATCAATCCCCAAAAGAAGTTCGGCCAAAATTTCTTGATCGACGGCAACTTGATGCGCCGATTGGTTGAGTCCGCTGAGCTGATGTCAGACGACGGCGTCTTGGAAGTCGGTGTGGGCACGGGGGGGCTGACCGATCTCTTGGTCGAAGCGGCAGGCAGGGTCGCCGCCGTTGAAATTGATCGCGCCCTGGCTGAGTTCGTACGCAAGCGATTCACGGAGCTGACTACGTTCCAGCTCATCGAGGGGGATGTGCTTCGCGATAAGAATCACCTGGCTGACAAAGTCGTTGTTGGGGTTCAGCAACTTGCCGCGGCGACGGCTGGACGCACCATGTTGGTTGCGAATCTGCCCTACAGTGTGGCTACGCCGTTGTTGATCAATCTGTTGCACGAGTTGCCCCAAGTCAGCCGCTTCTGCTTTACGGTCCAGCGCGATGTGGCAGAGAAGATGGTCGCGCCTCCTCGCACCAAGGCCTACGGACCTCTGGGCATCATTCTTCAGGCGTACACGACGATCAAGAAAGTGGCCCAGCTGCCGGCATCCGTTTTTTGGCCTCAGCCGACGATCGAATCCTCCATGCTGCGTTTGGATCTCAAAGTAGGCAGTGCAAGCGATTCCGATTCGTTGGCTCACATGAGCAGATTGGTGCGCAGTGCATTCTTGCATCGCCGCAAGACTCTCCGATATTCGCTCAAACGCCGCCTCGATGAAGCCAACCAAGCTGAGTTAGAAGAGTCCTTCGATCTGACCCGCAGGCCCGAGGAGCTCAGCGTTGATGAGTGGATTGCACTTGCCCGTCAAATTCGCTAAACAAGTGGTAAGCAAGAAGTTGACCTCCCACGCCGGAGTGGGCTTACTCAAGAACAGAGGACAAGATGAGAATATCGCACCCCATGCGTGCAATCGCGGTCTCTTCACTTACGCTAGTGGTTTCGGCCATGGCTCAGCCGTCAGCGCTCGCCGATTCTCCGTCGGGCCCTCGCTTGGTCGTCTTGATCGTCATCGATCAACTTCGAGCCGACTTGGTGACGCGGTGGGAATCCGATTTTGGCGAAGGCGGCTTCGAGCGGATCATGAAGCAAGGGGCGCACTTTCCCAACGCGTACTACTCTTACGCGTGCAGTGCGACAGCGCCGGGGCATGCGACCGTATCCACCGGAAGGACACCGAGAGGGCATGGCATCATCTCCAACGCGTGGTTCCGCGGAGTGGAGCGAGATCGACAAACCAGTTCCGTGTACGACAAAAACCACAGTCTAGTTGGGACTGCACAGCCTGATGACGCCACGGGAGGCAAATCTCCGCACATGCTCATTGGCCCCGCTTTGGGTGATCAGATGAAATTCTCTGATCGTCGCGCGAAGGTCTTTTCGGTGGGCTTTAAGGATCGCGCGGCCATCTTCCTCGGCGGTCAACGACCTGACTTGGCCTTGTGGTGGAACACGACGGATGGAAAATTCGTTTCTAGCACTTACTACGCCAAGGCCCTGCCGTCATACACAAAGGCGTTCAATGACCGAAACCCGGTTGAACGCTTCATTGGCAAGTCCTGGGGTTTGCTATTGCCGGCTGAGCGCTACGAGGACTGCCATCCAGTGAAGGGATCTTGGCCCGGCTTTTCTGACGTGGTTGGCGTTGGATTTCCCCACCAGATGCCGGACACGCATGCTGCGTGCAGCAGGGCTATCTGGTCGGCGCCGTTTGCTAATGAGTTGGTATTTGACATGGCAGAGGAGATGCTGATCAATGAGTCGCTTGGCGCAGACGAAGCTGCCGATTTGCTATGCATTGGGCTGTCTGCCAACGATGTCTGCGGCCACCGCTTCGGCCCGGACAGCGCAGAGGTGAAGGACTGCACCCTGCGTACAGATAGGCAGTTGGCTGTGTTCTTTGACCTTCTCGATAAAGAGATCGGGCTGGATCGCTGCATCATTGCCATCACCGGCGATCATGGCGCGACCACGGCTCCGGCGCTAGCTCAAGAACTAGGGATGGGCGGAGGACGTTTCGAGTTTGGTGAACTCCGCGTTGAGACCAACAAGGCCATCGCCAAGGCGCTCGATGCGGCCAACCCGCAGTTTGGAGACTATGTTTCTTGGATCTCACAACCCTGGATCTACTTTGGTTCAGCCTATCAGCGTGCAGATGCGGCGACGCAACAACGCGTCGTAGCCGCAACTCGTTCGTTCCTCAAGCAGCACGAGGGCATCCGTGATGTGATCGATGTTGCAGAGGTGTCCCGTTTGGTGCCGCCGCCGAACGACTTAAGCCGTTCTCTGATCTGGCAAAACTGCTATCCGGGGCGAGTCGGAGACTTGTGTCTAGTTCCCGAGCCGTATTGGTACCTGATGACTAAGAACTTGGCGGGCCATACTTCCATGACCAATCATGATCGCCATGTACCCATTTTGATTCTTGGGCCGGGTGTTCGACACGGCAGGTTTCATGCGCCTGTCAAGCCGAGCGACTTGGCTGTGACCATAGCGTCGATTCTGGGGATCGAGCCACCGCTCGGCGCCACTGGCCAAGTGATGACAGACGCCATCGAGTAATTGTGGAAATTGCCCAAGTGCGCCGAGGTCCAGCTATGGCACCGAAATCGAGGCTTGTTGGGCCGTTTCGGCGAAATTGGATGCCTGAGTAACTTCACTCTTGGCCCGATCAACCAGATTCTCGATTTCGCACATCTTGGCTGTGACCCGCTCCGATGCTCGCTGGATTTCTTCTCTAGCAGCCAAGGCTTCCCGGCGATGGTCTCGGGCGCTCTCAGCCTCTTTGAGCGCTTCGGCGCGCCAAGTGCGGACCTGCTTCAACAGCACCTCAGCCTCAGACTTGGCTTGGCTAGCTTGCTCGGCGTAGCAGACTGCCTCTTCCATGGCCCGGTTGGCGCTCATCCACATCTGTGAGACCTGCGTGCTCAAGAACGAGCCTAACCTGGCAAAGCCGTCGGTGATTGCATCGCCGCCATTCTCTTCGACGACATGCTGGTCCTGCATCGCTTGTAGTTCAGTGGTGTCGGCCGGTGGAGCTTCTGCTGGTGCGGGTGACGTGCAGACTTCTGCCTCCGAGTCGGCGGTCAGGTCGGTACAGCATTCCTCAGCGGCGCATTTGTCTTCGCACTCAGCGGGCAAATCGGCACTAATCGAATCAGGGGGGCATTCTTCAGGGCCGGCAGCAGCTTCATCGCAAGCTGCGCCCTCGGCATCAGCCTCGGCTTGTGGTGTATCCTCGGGCATGGCTGCGCAAGCGTCTTGTCCTTCGGAGAGGGGGTCGACTTGTTCAGCCGCCGCGTCAGGTTCACATCCACCCGTACCGTTGAATGCATCTGGTCCAGTTGGCTGCTCGGTTTCGGCGGACGCGTCTGCCTCTATCTCAGCCACTTGGTCGGCGAGCGCATCGGTCGCGTTTTGAAGTTGGTCCAGGGCTGCTTCTACGGTTCCTTCTGCGGCTGCGTCGGCGCTAGGCTCAGCAGTTTCTGGGGACGCGGGCGCAGCCACTTCACTAACCACAGCTTCCTCAGCTACGGTGTCACAGGCCTCTTGGGCAGGAGCAGATTTCGTAGTTGCTGGCTCGGAGGTGGGCTGGGCTTGGGCAACCTGTTCGGTAATTTCAGCGGCGATTTGATCGGCTTCTTTGTTGATCACGTCCATCTCAAGTTCCTCAGCTAACGACGGGAAATCTGCATCGATTCTTTTTGTCGTGTCGGCGTTGATCGGATCGTGGGCAGCCTGCAAAATATTCCGTAGGTCTTCAGCGTACGCCTCGCCCGAACAGGCAGCCAGAGCTTCCTCGTCTTGTTGGCTCGTCATTGCCGCCAAGCGACTCAGCAGCGCCAACTCGGTCCTCAAAGTCCGCAGTTCGTCGGCGCTGGCCAGCGTGACTTCGGATAGTTGGCCATCTCGAACGACCAAATATGTCGTGGTTACGTTCATCATCCGCGTTGTTCGATGGCTGCCCTGATCTCATTCGATCCTCTAGCATAGACTTCGACCATCCCACTTTGCTACTCCACTAGGAGGGTGTCGATCCCATCTATCTCGCGGGGCTACGCCTTCATCGTGAGTCAACGGTCGAGGTTATCGGCGTGTCGGATTGGAAGGAGCGCAGACCAAGCTCCGGCCGCGGAGCGAGCCTAGTGATAGACCTTCGCACCGGGCAATGATCTTGACTTCAACACCCGGAGTCTTTGGCCAGCGGGTTCTACTGGCCAGGACTACTCAGGCCTCGAAGTTGGTGTGATGGTCAGGTCAATTCGGGCACCATCGCGTTCGATAACGACCGCGACGGATTGCCCAATCTTGACGCCGATCAATGCGTCGGAATAGTCTTGCAGGTTGGCGATTTTTTGACCGGCGAACTCCACGATCACATCACCGCTCTTCATTCCCGCCTTGGCTGCAGGTCCGCCGTCACGCACATCGGCCAGTTTGACGCCAACGACATTGCCTGCCCCCATGTCCGGGATCGTGCCGGTATACGCTCGGCGGCTCATTCTGCCGGGGGCTGGTGCGGATCGCTGTACCCTGAGATAGGCTACTTCGGTTTCAGGATTGCTCACATCTGCAACCAGCCGCTTGGCCAGCAGGGCAATGCGCTCCATACCCTCATAGTTCAGCGTTTCCGTATCGTCGCTTGGGCAGTTGTAGTCCTCGTGCATGTCGGTGAAGAAGCTCAGGGTTGCTACACCCTTAGTGTAGAACGAGGTAGCGTCGGTAGGCAGGTAGGGGTCATCTTGCAGCACCAATTGGAATCCGGCTGGGATATTGCGACGCTCGATGATGCGCCGCCACAGGGGGGATGATCCGACCGCTTGGATGATCAAGGTGTTATCGCGAAGCCGGCCCACCATGTCGAAGTTGACGTAGGCTACCACCTTGTCCAAAGGAATAGCCGGGTCTTCGACATAACGGCTAGAGCCGATCAAACCGAGTTCTTCACCACTCCACAGGGCAACGACCAGTCCGCGCATCGGCTGGTTGGGGTCGGCTTGGCGGCGAGCCTCAGCCAAGTCAGCCACGATTTCGAGCACAACGGCAGTTCCCGAGGCATTGTCGTCAGCACCGTTGTGGATCATGCCCTCTTGGCCCGCCTTAGCCATCGAGCCTAGTCCTTCGCCCGTGCCGATGTGGTCATAATGGGCTCCGATAGCCACATATTCATCACTGCCACCCTGCGGCGGGAGAATGGCAATCACGTTGCGGCAGTCGCTGCGGACTTGGTTCACCGACACAGACAGGCGGACCCGAGTTTTTGTCGACATCGCAGCGTGGGGATTCATCTGCCCGTTGTCGAGCATGTCTTGCAACTGCTTGAGGTTCGTGCCGGCACCAGCCAACAGTCGATCTGCCATTTTCCCACTGATGGACAACGTCACCGCCGCCGCCGCCGAATTTCGGCTTTCTTTATAAAAGCGGGTTACCTTTCCCGCATGGGCTGAGTTTGGTCCCGAGACGAGCAGGACAGCCTTGGCGCCTCGATCAGCCGCCAGCTTCGCCTTGTAGCGATCTCCCGCATACAGTGCCAATTCCTGTCTCCGCTTCGGAGTGACTTCTTCTGGCACATCGCGAAGGATCAAGACCACTTTGCCAGTGACGTCGAGGTTCCTGTAAGAATCGTAGGCTTTCCCGGGCGAGCCTGCTTCAACTAGACCGTAACCAGCGAAGACGACTTCGCCCTCGGCTGACCCGCTAGCCGAGAAAGTCCGCGGGCAGTAGTCATCGTTGAGTTTGCATGGGCTGCCGGTCGCACCGGCTGAGGCGAGAATCTCGAAGCTAGTCTTGCTTTCAACCAGATGCACGCCGGAAATGAACTCGAACGATTGGTAGAACGACCCGCGTTTGCCGCCCGGTTGAAATCCGGCATTCTTCAGGGCAGTAGCAATATACTGCCCAGCCCGAAGTACGCCCGGACTGCCGGTAAGCCGACCGCCGCACTCATCTGAGGCTAAGAAGGCGACGTCAGATCGGAGATCATCAGCCGAAATCGGCGAGGTCAGCGTAGAAGCAACATCAATGGTCTCTTGGGGGATCTGCTCGACCATCAACTGGCTACAGCCACTGGTCAGCATGCCGATGAAGATCAGGCTAAGGGATAGAATTCGGAGCATCTCAAGGTGTCCTTTCAGCTCATATCGCAAGTCGCAACTCATTAGTGCGTGTCGAGCCGGTCAGTCTAATCCGCCTGCCCAGAATTGCCACACCAGCTCGCGCCAAATTGGGCCAAGTCCAGAAATGGAATAGCCGAGCGGGCGCATAGGTGGGGTTCGCCCTGATGGGGTTGCTCTGGCGTTGCCAGCCAAGCTAGGATCGGTGATGTCTTGATCGCCAGAGCCTCATTCGGATCGGTCTGGCCTCTGGCGGCTAGAGTTCCGTTCTGAATTGGTGAGATGTTGGTTGGAACTGCTCGGGTGTTCTCTACTCGGGTGACACTTCTGGAGCCTCGCCTTTGAGCTGGGCCAATCGTTCATTACAGGCGGCGATTTCAGCGGCGATTTCATCGGGCACGCCTTGATCACTCACTGCGAGAATCTTCTGCTCCTGCATGCTCGTAAAGACGGAATGGCATTTCTTTAGCCACTTGGCTGCTCCGCGCGCATGGCCTTGCCTTTGGCGGTTGCTCAGAGATTCATCTTCTTCCAAGGCCGTGGCGACCTCGGCCAGTTTGTAGAAGGCTACGCCCAGTTTGCGTTGGGCGTCGGGGTCGTCTTGGTTTCGCTCTGCATGCTCTTCGCACAGTTTCAGATGCTGCCTGAACGCTTCTGTCGCGGCAGCTGTGTTGCCTAGGCCGAGCTGAGTCTCGCCGATTCGGATGTAGGCCACCAAGAGGTCCGATCGAACACCCTCGTAATCAGTGTCATCGGCAATGAGTGCCTCGGCGCTGCTGACCGCTCTGTAGAAGTAGGGCAGCGCTTTCTGGAAATCCCCCGATCGTTGGTAGGCGTAGCCGACGCGTTCGGCTGCGATGCCGAGGTCGCGCCGGAACACGACGTTGTGTGGCTCATCCCTTGCCAGGGCCTCCAGGATGGCTAGGCCTTGCTGATGATTGCCCAGGGCATCGGCTGGCTTACCCTGCTTGTCGAGAATCCCAGCGAGTCGGCCACTGATCGACGCCACCGCATGACGGCCCATCACATCCTCCGGGTCTTGTTCGATCACGAGGTTGAACATGGCCAGCGCCTTCATCGCTGCTATTCGAGCCTCGTCGAGTTGGCCCGCTTCATCATGCGAATTGGTTCGGATTTGATAGCATTGCCCCAGCTGGCGGCGAATGTCGATATCTTCGGGGAATGTTCGATTCAAGTTCTCGAGATGGAGTAGGGCACGCTGGTGGTAATCGTTCCCTTCTGTTCGCCGTCCCATAGATGTCAACAGGACGCCAATTCTGTTGAAGGCGATTCCTACGCTCTGCTGTGGCCCCTTCTCAGCGGGGGATGCGTCGGCCACGGCCTGTACGAACCTGAGACTGCTCTGGTAGCTCTTGAGGGCACCTCCAGGATCGCCCAGATTGGGCGTAGATGGATTGCCCTGCACATCGCCGAGCTGGCCAAATGCAGCCCCGAGTTGGGCCTGGAGTCTAACGTCGTTAGGATCAATGTCTTCGGCGAGGCTGTCGAGGTACAGCAATGCCTTCTTCACCAGGAATTCTCGGGCGGGCGTCGAACCGGCCAGCCACCTGATCTGTGCGTCGAACTCGAAGATCAGCGAGTGAACCAGATCGCGCACTTCATCGAGACGTCGCTCAGCCCGTTCACGCTGCCGCTCTTCTGCTCGCCTAGCCAACTGGGCCTCGTCTCGGGCCTTTGATGCCATCGCCGCCTGCCGGGTTGTCACAATGATGCCCGAGAGCAGCAATACAAACACGATGGCCACACTCCACACCAAGCCTCGGTTCCGCCGGGCGAATTTTTGCATCTGATACGTCGCGCTGGGAGGATGTGCCGTGATCGGCTCATCGCTGAGATACCGGCGGATATCCATCGCAAGATCCGACGCCGATTGAATACGCCGTTCTTTGTCTTTCTCTAGCGCCTTGCCAAGAATCGTGGTCAAGTCACCACGATAGAGTCGGCTGACCGAGCTGAGCAGCCTGGCTTCGTCCTCACGAATCACCCGCACAGCTTCATGGATGAGCTTGCGGTCCACCTCATAGGGCATTTCTCCGCTGAGCAACTCGTACAGGATTACCCCCAAGGCATAAACGTCCGAACGCGTATCGATATCCGCAGGATCACCGGCTGCTTGCTCCGGACTCATGTACTTGATCGTCCCGAGCAGCTGACCGGTCTGCGTCTGCATTGTGGTCACGAGTGTGTCTGCATCGCTGATCCGAGCGATGCCAAAGTCGAGGATCTTGGGCCGAACGGACTGATCCGCGTGCTCCACCAGGATGTTGCCCGGCTTCAGGTCTCGGTGAACTACACCTTTTTGGTGGGCATGATGCACCGCGTCGCAGATCAGGGCGAACAATCTCAGAAGCGTCCGTACGTCCGGTGACTCCTGTTTGACGTATTCCAGAAGCGACGCCCCGTCGATCAGCTCCATGGCAATAAACGGCACCGATACCCCACCGGCGACATAGATCCCAGCCTCATAGACTTGGGCAATTCCCTCATGGCGTAAGCGCCCGAGCACCTGCGCCTCGTACTCGAAGCGTCGCAGCAACACAGTGGAAGTTAGCCCCGGCCGAATGACTTTTAGGGCGACAATTCTGCCGGTCTTCTCCTGCTCAGCCTCATATACCACGCCCATGCCACCAACACCCAGCAGCTTCACGATGCGGTATTGCCCAATGGATTCTGGGATCGCTGCGCCGGGGTTTTCAATCTGCACAGAAGCGGCATCAACACGGAACTCCGCTCCGAGGGCTGGCTCTCTCATGAAGCCAGGTGCCGGATCTGAATCTACGCGCAATAGAGACTCCACTTCTTCGCGCAACCAAGTGTTGTCTGCACAGGCATCATCCAGGAATTCCGGGCGGGCGGCGGTATCTAATTTGCGCGCCTGATGAAAGATCCGCTGGATTTCTTCGAACCTGCCAGAACTCATCTGCCGTCCTCGCCTCCCAGCTCACGGCGAAGCCAAACACGGGCGAATTCCCACTTCTCCTTAACCGTGGTCACTCCCAATCCAAGCAACTCAGCTGTTTGGGCGATGGTCATCCCGCCAAAAAAACGAAGTTCAACGACCCGAGCGCTGCGCTCATCCAGTTTGGCCAATCGTTCCATCGCATCGTTCAATGCCAGCATGTCTATCGAAGATGTGCCCGGCATCCCTTCGAGACCGCTCAATGTCAGCCGTCGCCACCCGCGTCCGCGTTTGGCAGCCTTCTTCGACCGGGCATGATCAACAAGCACGCGACGAATAGCGCCGGCGGCGGCATTGGCAAAGTGGGCTTGGTCACGAAACTCAATCCGATCAATCTCAGCCAGTCTTAGGTAGGCCTCGTGAACCAGGGCAGTGGGTTGGAGTGTGTGGTCAGGACGTTCCTGCAGCAGGTAAGCCTCTGCCAAGGCGCGAAGCTCTGCGTACACCTTGGGCATAAGTTGAGAGGCCCCGGCTACGCTGTCATTCTTGCTCGGGCCCGATTTGTCCTCTGGCGACGGCATCATGGCCTGTCCCTTGGAAAAATGAAGATTCTCCGGCCAAATCTCTTCCGTTCTACGCCTCTATGTGCGAGGGCGGAGCGTCTTAACCTGCGAACCCCTCCATGATGATCGGCTCGATATCGCGAGGCTAGGTTCCAGTGTGTAGAACGGCATCCCCATCATACCGTTTCCCCTCCGTGGAGGCATTCCGGGCCCATCGCTTGATGCCGATAACATCGCTTGGAATGCCTCCTCTCCGCGTTCGACGAGGTCCACGCCTAGAAAGCCGAGTAGCGTCGCCTTCCGGGCCGCGCGACGCAGGGCGAATCGTCACTCCCCAACGCGTAGACCACGAGCACAGGCTAACTACAGATTCACGCCCTCCACCGGGGGTGGACGCTACCTATGGAGCGAAGTGATGCGAGAAATCGACGATAACCCCCACCGAGCGCGGCCAGCTTTGAAGATCTGGGCGATATTGGCAGTCTGGCTGACTGTACTTCCAGTCGTCTTGGCTGTGGGATCCAGTCAGGCAATGGCCCAGACCATCACCGAGATTATTGACGCTACAGGTGACGGGTTGGGCAATACTCTTGATCGTCCTGAGGGCATTGCCGTGAACAACCTTGGCAATGTCTACGTGGTGGGGAAGTTCAGCAACAACGCCTTCAAAGTTACGCCGGGCGGGGTGATCACCGAGATCATCGACGCCACGGGAGACGGCGCGGGGAATACAGTAAGCGGTGCTACTAAAATCGCCGTGGACAGCGTGGGTAGCGCCTACATTACGGCAAGCACCAGCCGAAACTCTCTAAAGATCGCATCCAGCGGGATTGTCACCGAGATCATCGATGCTACGGGTGATGGCGGGGGCAATACGCTATCGAGTCCTGAGGGCCTCGCCGTGGACGAGGCGGGCAACGTCTACGTATCGGGTTTGAACAGCGACAACGCATTCAAGATCACCCCATCTGGGACCATCATCGAGATCATCGACTCGAGTGGCGACGGCGCGGGCAATGTCTTTGATGGTCCTCGCGGCAGCATCGCGGTAGACAGCTTGGGCAGCATCTATGTGCCGGGAGGAAATAGCGACAACGTCTTTGAAATATCGCCGACGGGGGTCGTCACCGAAATCATCGACTTTACCGGCGACGGCGCGGGCAATGCCCTTGATTTCCCTTTCGACGTCGCGGTGGATGTTGCGGGAAATGTTTATGTGACTGGAATTGTCAGCGATAACGTGTTCAAGATTACACAGGCAGGGGTCATCACCGAGATCATTGACGCCACGGGCGACGGTGCGGGCCATGCCTTGGATGGTCCGTCAGGCCTCGCGGTGGACGCAGCGGGCAACGTCTATGTGCCGGGAAATGTCAGCAACAACGCCTTCAAGATCACGCCGGCTGGGGTTATTACCGAGATCATCAATTCTTCCGGCGACGGAGCGGGCAATGGCCTTGTTAGCACTACCGGTATCGCAGTGGACGATTCGGGCAATATCTATGTGACAGGTCTTAATAGCGACAACGCTTTTAAGATTACGCTTCCTGAACCTGCTCCAGTGGCGAGTTTTCAGGGCTTGGGCGGACTGCCGGGGGCGGCGCTTTCCAGCTTTGCCAGTGCCGTATCTCCGGACGGCACCGCCGTCGTGGGGCAGAGCTTCACGTCATCCGGCTTTGAGGCATTTCGGTGGACGGCCGGGGGGGGCATGATCGGCTTGGGTGCTCTGCTACCTGGCGTATTTCTGAGCGATGCGAACGCCGTATCAGCGGACGGCGAAGTGGTCGTCGGCCTGAGCCAACCCACAGCTGGCATTGAAGCGTTTCGCTGGACGGCGGGGAGCGGGATGGTCGGCTTGGGCGACCTGCCAGGCGGCAGTTTCAGTAGTCAAGCGAACGATGTTTCGGCCGACGGCACGGACATCGTGGGACACGGTGAGGACGGTTCTTGCACCAAGGCGTTTCGGTGGACGGCCGGAGGCGGCCTGATCGACTTAGGTGGGCTGCCTGGCGGAAGTGGTTGTGGCGATGCGGTTGCTGTATCGGCAAATGGCACGGTCATCACTGGGAATAGTGACTCTCCGTCGGGGAGCGAAGCGTTTCGTTGGACGGCGATTAGCGGCATGGTCGGCCTCGGTGATCTGCCTGGTGGCAGCTTCTCAAGCACAGCCAATGGCATGTCCGCGGACGGCATGGTCGTCGTGGGGAGCAGCAGTTCGGCAGCCGTCGTTCTTGCGGAAGCGTTTCGCTGGACGGCGGGCAGCGGGATGGTCGGCCTGGGTGACATACCCAGCGGCATAGGGAGAAGCCAAGCGTTTGCTACCTCGGGGGATGGCTCGGTCGTAGTGGGGGACAGCCTAACCGCAGCCGGCAGCGAAGCATTCATCTGGACGGCCGACGATGGCATGCGCTCGTTGGAGGATGTATTGGTTACCGACTACGGCCTCGACCTGACCGGTTGGACGCTGAGGTTTGCCTACGGCGTCTCAGACGATGGCCTGACCATCGTGGGAGCTGGGTCAAACCCAGATTCCCTGGATGAAGCCTGGATCGCCACCCTTCTCCCGTCCTGCAGAGCTGATCTGGATGGGGACGGCGTGGGTGACCTCACTGATCTCGGCATCCTCTCAGCCTGCCTCACCGGGCCGAGGGAGCCCATTGGAATCACTTGCGATGTGGCTGACCGTAACGGTGACGGATCGGTCGACTTGCGCGACTCCGCACCATTCCAGATTGCGTTTGGCTGCTCAGAATAGGAATTGTCGATAGATGCCGGCCTCACGCCGCTCAAGGAATCTTGCGCAAGAATCGATCCCACCGAGGCCAATACCAGTTTTCTAGATCGAGGGAGAGGACTACCCGTCCGCTGCGGGCGTGGATTTCATCCCGCTTGATGCAGCCGAAGAACCGCGAATCGCGGCTGTTGTCTCTGTTGTCGCCCATCATGAAGAATTGACCCTCGGGCACGATGTACGGGCCTGCCCATCGTTTTGCCGGGATGGCTGGCGTGGTCATCATCGCGTGGGATCTACCGTCGATGATCTCATTGGCGAAGCGGTACTTCTCCTGAGTTTTGGCAGGAATCTGATCGACCGTTTCAGCATCCAACGGCTCGTAGGCCATCTGAACTCCGTTCACGAACAGCATGTTCTGGCGGAGTTCGATCACGTCACCCGGTACGCCTATGATGCGCTTCACCAGCCGATCACCCGTATCCGGAGCGAAGCAAATCACCACGTCGCCTCGCGCAGGATCGCTCCACTGCACTAGCCACCAATCGGTGAACGGAAATCGCAAGCCATAGGCGAGCTTATTGGCAAAGATTCGGTCGCCCTCCAAGATGGTCGGTTTCATGGAACCAGTCGGCACGTCGTTCCAATCGGCCACGGCAGACTTGAACGACCCCAGCACCAGAACCACGACCAGCAGTGGCTTGAACCACTCCTGCCAGAGGAGTTGCAACCGCATTTTGGTCCGTCGATTCATTCGCAATCTCCAGTCAATGAAGGGGTGTCCAGCTTACAATACCTACGCCCCAACAAACACTCGGTTCTGTTTGATTTTGTCGCCAACTGGTTGCAGAGGCCGCCAACGCTGTAACGGAGCCGTAACATAAGCCTCCCCGCCGCAGCACACACGCTGCCTACTATCGGCCAGCAGGAGACTATCTCCGCGAAGTCTTGCCCCATAATCCTGCCCCAAGGCCGTTTGCAGTGGAATCCAAGTCGGCTTGCCGGCGTTGAGTCGCTGGCGACTGGAGCCCCCGGTTGGTCAATGCGGTTAGCATCGGACGCCACAAACCGGAGTCGCATAGCCGATCTGCCCGGGCTATGATATCGACAGAACCAAGCCCTAGTTGGGGACAAAGGTAGAGTGGTCACTCGCCGATCAAGTCTGAGTGAAGCTGGTTGAGGTTGCGACGAGGAATTCATGGCCAATAGACGCCGAATCGTAGTCGTTGAAGATGAAGGCCCCATCCGCCGTGGGGTGGTTGATATGCTGACCATGGCGGGCTATGAGCCGGTCGAGGCAGCCGACGGGGCTGCGGGTTTAGCCGAGGCTCGCCGTGTCGGAGTGGATTTGGTTCTGCTCGATCTGCGGCTGCCGAAGTTGGACGGCCTGGAGGTGTTGGCTGAACTGAAGACCACTCATCCCGGGCTGCCAGTGATCATACTCACCGCCCGCGGATCTGAAGATGACCGCGTCAAAGGGCTCAAAGGCGGCGCCGACGACTACGTAGTCAAGCCATTCTCAGCCCGCGAGCTTCTCGCTCGGATTGAAGCGGTGTTGCGGCGATCGGCAGAGAGGCCTTCGGTTGTCCGCCGCATCGTTTGCGATGGCAACGAAATCGACTTTGAGCGGCGCGAGATCTTGTTCGCCGACGAAACGAAAACCCAACTCTCCGAGATGGAAGCTTCGATTCTCACCCACCTCGCTGCCAATTCGGAGCGAGTTGTATCGCGTGATGAATTGCTGTCCTGTGTTTGGGGCATCAGTGGCGAAAGATTGGAGACCCGGGCGGTGGACATGCACATCACCCGATTGCGTGGCAAGCTTTCCCCACCCGAACAAGAGAGCAAAGTGGACTGGGTGGTCACCGTGCGCGGCAAGGGTTACATGCTGGGCCGGGAAGTGACCACTGAAGTGGCCGGCGCTCCGGAGTAATCTCGATGGCCTGGACTAAAGAAGGCGCTCGTCTTGCCCTCGTCGGCTACCTGCTCGTAGTTGCTGCGGTCCTGGGCGGGCTATCCTGGGCGACCATCGCTACATTGCGGCTGGAGGAGACGGAATGGGCCGCTGAATCCAATTCAGAAGACAGCGACGACTTGCTCTTGGGCATGACTCACCTGGACGGACGTGTAGAGCAGGCGCTCATCCGAGAAGGCAACCGCAGCCCCTACGAGTACAAACCTATTCTCTATCCGGAGTGCTTTGACCCCCACGGTCACCCAATCCCCATCGGAATGGTCATGAAAATTTCCCCTCTGGTTGAAGGACAGTTTGAACCGTGGATCATGGGCCATTTCTCCGTTTCAGCCGAATCCGACTGGAGTTCTCCTCAAATACCGGCAAGTCAATACCTCCAGCAGTTGCCGAAGTTAGCGGCCATGACCGTCATCAGGAGTAGCTCATCGCGCAGGGCGGCTGCCATGCTCAAGATGCTACGGAGCGCGCTGACACCGGATCGCCTGGGCGAAATGGTGGCAGCAGCCCGCGAGCGAGACGAGTCGAACGGTGAGTCCTTCTTGTCGGTGATTTCTTTCCCTGATGACGGAGGGAAATTCAAGTCAGCAGGCCGGACGTTCGCCGGATCGACGGGCCGCGGAACGTACATAGATCCTTCGGAATTCATGCGCCGAAAGGTTCAAACTGACCGTGTCATCCAGCGGAGGCGTTTGCCAGCCGTCTGCGATCCGAGGGACCGGGCCCAGATCCTTCTCGACCAACTGCCGCCAGGTGAACGAGGCGACGAGCCGATTGAATCCTATGATGAGGCGAACTCCGTCGCCGACAACGTATCGGTGGAAACCTCTGGGCTTACTGGCATCTGGCTTCCCGTCCAAGGCCGTGACGAGCCGATTCTGTTGTTCGTCCGCGTGGTCCCCTTGCAGAGAATCCCCGTCTACCAAGGATTTGTCTTGGATTGGCCTAAGCTGAAGGGGCTGCTCTTGGGTGAGATCCAAGACCTTTTCCCAGAATCGGATCTGGTCCCTGTGGGCTTGGACCCCATCGAATCTCCCGAAACGCTGATGACCCTCTTGCCTGCCAGGCTTGTTGCCCAGCCGGAGCTGCCTCAGGCGCAGACTTGGTCATCTGTCCACACCGGGCTCTCCGTATCGTGGATTGCGGCTTTGGTGATTCTGATGGGTGCAGGGTTCGGGGTTCGTGGGCTACTCGCCTTGGCTGAGCGGCGTTCCGAATTCGCCTATGCCGTTTCGCATGAGCTGCGCACGCCGTTGACCACCTTCCGGCTTTACACTGACATGTTGGCCGACGGCTTGGTACCCGACGAGAAACGCCAGGAGTATCTCGAGACGCTCAACAGTGAGTCCCAGCGGTTGACCCAATTGGTCGGCGGCGTTCTGGAATACTCGCAGCTCGAGCACCATTCCGTCCAACCTGCTCAGGTAGATACGACCGTCCGCGAGTTGCTTGAGTCAGTTCGTGAACGATACGAATCACAATGCAGCCACGCTCAGCGGAAGCTGGTCATCGATGCCAATGGCATAGCCGATGCCCATTGGAACACCGATCCGGACATCGCTCTGCAAATCCTAGGCACATTGATCGACAACGCTTGCAAGTATGCCCGCGAGGCAGAGGATCGGCGAATCATTCTTAGTGCATCCAACGGTCCCGACAACAAGCTTGCGTTAGAGGTACGCGATTTTGGCCCCGGGGTGCCGAAGAAGGAATACCGAAGCGTATTCAAACCCTTCCGACGAGGATCAAGAGTCGCCACGACGCAGTCGGGCATTGGGCTGGGCCTAGCCCTCTCAGCCAGGTGGGCCAAGTTGCTGCAGGGTCAGCTTGAACTGGTGCCCGTGCCCGCGAATGAGACGGGGGCTTGCTTCCGCCTGACACTGCCTGCCCCTGAGAAATTCGGCTGATCCACTTCGGGGCGTGGTCTGCCTTCTGAAGACCAATTGGGGTACACTTCGTAGCACAATGCGGAAAATACGTTGGCTCAACATTTCTCTAGCGGCCAAATGTCGTTTGCTATTTGGCGTGGCCGTCCTCTTGATCTTGACTGCCGCGCTCTATATCCCCTGGAACCAAATGCGGAGCCTGACGGACGACCGGTACTTTCGCCGGGCGCTAGAGATTTCCATTCATGTGCAGTCAACCTGTGACTTGGCCGGCGAAGATTGGACCTTGGCCCAAGAGCGTTTGATCGAGCGGTGGCCCGTGTATGTCAACATGTCCGGCGCCGGCGATCAGGAGCCGCTGATGCCGATGCTCGTATCGGTTGAACAGGCTAAGACCTATCCCCCGAGAGGCTTCATTGTCCAGTCAATCGCTAACCTCAAAGCCGACCCCGTCAAACCATACACGCACAAAATTCACCGCAGCAAGAAAGGCCCAGGCTACCGCGTTCGCCTTGCAAGGGCGGTGCGCCCGGGACCAACCGAGCCTAATCCTGGCCAACTGCTGGGAATCATCCATGTCGAGGTTCACAAACCCGCAAGCGATGACTACTGGAACCTGGGACTCGTAGCAGCCTCAGCCGTGGGGGGCGGAGGCTTGGCGGTCCTTGTCTTCTATTTGATCACCGCCCGGCTGATCCTCTCCCCGGTTCGCAAGCTGCGCCGTGTGGCTGAGCAGGTGACAACCGGTGACATTAATGTCCAATCCCAAATCGAAACGGGTGACGAATTCGAAGAGCTTAGCGAAGCTTTCAACGACATGCTTTCTCATCTTCGGGCAGCCCAAGAAGAACTAGTCACTACAAACCGATCACTGGACACGCGGTTGGGAGAGTTGGCTGAGACCAACGTAACTCTTTTTGAATCCAACAAGCTCAAGAGCCAGTTCCTCGCCAACGTCTCGCATGAACTGCGCACGCCGCTGGTATCGATCATTGGATTCGCCGAGCTGCTCCGCGACGCAGCCGAAGCTCCCCCTAAAGATGCCAAACGCCCGATTCGCTACGCCAACAACATCCTGATCAGCGGGCGAATGCTTCTCGATTTGATCAACGACCTGCTCGACCTTGCCAAGATAGAGGCCGGCAAGATCGAGCTGCACTTGTCAGAAGTCTCGCTCCAGAAACTGGGCGGGGCACTGATGGATTTTGTTCGCCCACTGGCAGACAAGAAAAACCTCACCATCGAATTGCGATTGGCTGACGAGCTGCCACTCCTGCGTTCAGACTCGGGCAAGATCAATCAAATCCTCTACAACCTCCTCAGCAATGCCATCAAGTTCACGCCCACCGGCGGGCGTGTAGATATGGCCATCCAGCGCAATGGGCAGGACAGCATTGAGGTGCGAATCGAGGATTCCGGCCCGGGTATTCCACCCGAGCAGCTTGAATCGATCTTCGAACAATTTCGCCAGCTTGATTCCTCGGCTACGCGAGAACACGAGGGCACCGGCCTGGGCCTCACCATTACACGCGAACTGACCCACATGCTCGGGGGAAAGATTCAGGTTTTGTCCACCGAAGGGGAGGGGAGCACGTTCATCGTTACCCTGCCCATTCGGTCACCAAAGAAGGCTGCTCGGCGCCTGATTGGCTTGGTTTGAATCTGCGAGGTGCCTGGGCCTGGTAAGCCAGGAATCAGTGCAACGATTTCAGCTGGTCGAGAACCGCCCGGAGCACCTCTTGATCGCGCAACAGTTTGAGCGAAGCCTGGATGTCTTGACCGAATTGGCCATCCTTTTCGGCATGGGCGATGACCTGCCGAACCTGGGCATGAGCAGCACGAGGCCCGATGCCCGGCTCTAATGGCAGGCGGAAGTCCATCGCCTGAGCAGCGCACATCATCTCGATGGCCAACACCGTTTCGACATTCTCGAGAATGCGAGCACACTTGGTGGCCGAGGTTGCGCCCATGCTGACGTGATCTTCTTGCCCCAATGATGTCGGAATCGAATCAACGCAAGCGGGGCTAGCCAACACCTTGTTCTCGTTTACCAAGGCCGCGGCCGTATATTGCGTAATCATAAACCCGCTATTAATGCCCGTATTCTCCATCAGCAAGGTGGGCAATTCGTCAATGCCGGACAGCATGAGGTAGGTTCGCCGCTCGCTGATCGAGGCCAACTCGGAAAGGGCCATCGCCAGATAATCGAGCACCAGGGCCAGCGGTTCACCGTGGAACGATCCACCGGAGATGACGTCGCCATTGTCGAAAATCAGCGGATTGTCGGTAACCGAGTTGATTTCCCGCTCGACCACGTCAGCCGCGTGTCTGATAGCATCACGGATAGCTCCATGGACCTGGGGAACGCATCGAATCGAATACGGATCCTGCACCCGCAAGCAATTGGCGTGGGATTCCAGGATTTCACTATTGGCCATGAGGCGGATGATGTTCTCAGCTGTCTCGATTGCGCCTGGGTGAGGCCTCAACGCATGCAGGCGAGCGTCGCAGGGCATAATGCTCGCCCGCGTGCCCTCCATGGTCATGGCTGCAATGATGTCGGCGTGTTTGATCAACCTTCGAGCACGCACCAGGATGGTGGCTGCATAGCTGCACATGAATTGCGTGCCGTTGATTAGGCCCAAGCCTTCTTTGGGGCCTAGCGTGACCGGCTTGATCTTCGCCTTAGCGAATGCCTCAGGGGCAGGCATTCTGGTGCCATCAACTGTCACTTCTCCCAGGCCGAGCATGGGCAAGACCATGTGGGCCAAGGGAGCCAAGTCGCCGCTGGCACCCAGCGAGCCTTTGGTAGGAATCACCGGCAAAATGTCGTGCTCAAGCATGCGGATCAGGCATTCGATGGTAGGCTTAGATACGCCGCTGACCCCGTGGGTCAACGCCTTGATCTTGAATAACATCATCCAGCGAACAATGCCGTCTGGCGCCACATCTCCGACGCCGACGGCGTGGGAAACGATCAGGTTGTATTGCAGCGCTTCGACTTCATCGGCACCGATGCGCTTGGTGCATAGATTCCCAAAGCCCGTATTGATCCCATACGCAGGTTCGTCGCCACCGGCGATTTTCCGGCACCGGGCGGCGGAAGCCTCGATCTTCGACCATACCGGATCGGCAATCGTGACCAGCACCGGCCGACACAGAGCCGAGTCCAGAGCATCCAAAGTCAGCGGCCCCGCATCCAAGGCAAACAACGCCGCACCCGTGATTTCGAGGTTCTTATGTGAGCTCAATGAATCGTCCATGCCCAGAATTGTACTCGGTAGGTGGGTGCCCACCAATCATGCCGTGGAGCAAATAAGCCCCCGCATACACCTCGGATTTGCACTGCCGCCGCATAGCGCCATGTTCTCGGAGTGGTTGGGCTTAGGTTGGCGTAGCCAAACGACCACCACTCAGCCGGGCGACGGCGCCAGCCACGCCGCATGCCACCTGGGTCATGCAGCTGTAATCCAGCGTGTCTGGCAGATCGGTTGGCTTATGGTAGTGAGGATTCCGAAGAAAGCTGGTATCAGTGATCATGATGGCGGGGTATCCCTGATCCCAAAAGGAGCTGTTATCCGAAAGACGAATGATCTGCGTCACTTCCGGCAGGGCGATCGAGTACAGCGGAAACCGTGCCGCCCGCTTGAATCCGCGTCTAAAAGTCAGCCCAAGCTTCCAAGATCGCAAGTTCGTCACGGCAGCGATGAAATTGCCGCGCCGAGGGAAGGCCCAGCTTAGCCATCTTGGCAGCTGCTCTGGATAAGTTTGACTGCCTGGATCGTTAGAGTAATAGCCGACCATCTCCAGGCAAACCATTCCCTTGATACGTTCATCTGCAACCCTGCATCGGCGGGCATACATCTGGCTTCCCATGGTTCCGGTATGGAAATGTGGCGGTTCTTCGCAGGCGAACGCCACGAACCGAACCGTTCGCCGCAGAGATGACTGGCGAAGTAAACGGGCGACCTCAATGAGGACAGCCACCGCCGATGCGTTGTCGTCCGCACCCGGCGTGGTATCAACCGTGTCATAATGCGCACCGAGGACGATGATCTCTTCGGGCCGATCTTGGCCGCGCAACTCAGCAATGAGGTTGACGGCTTCATGTTCATTCACGGGGTGGGTCTGTCGTTCGACTTGGTAATCCAGCTCACTCAACTCTCGCTCAATTAGAGAGACGGCTGCATCCAACGAGTGGGGCGCACCAAAGTGCCGGGGACCGATCAGCCCCGCCAGCCGATCCACATGAGTCCGCAGCCTGTGTTCGAGCAATTCGTCTTGGGAAAGTGCAACCATCGTCGCCCACGCAAGCTCTCGATCTAGGGGTACCCGAGCATGACTTGGGGAGCCTAATGAACTGTGGTATCCGCTGCAACTCCGCCGTACGGGGTTCTTGCGGCTCCGAAAGCGTTGCTTGGGATGATCCCACTCAGCCGGTAGTCAATTCCGCGCCCAGGTGCTATGATCCCTCTCCGATTGGTCGCCTGGATTGGCGGCTGATTGGATGGGGATGCTTGACGCATCCAATTGGTCGGCTGGTGTTCTAACTAGTGGAGTATTATTGAGATGCGGGAACGTTTTTCCGACCGTGCACGGCACGCGATGGCCTTGGCGAATCGAGAAGCCACGAACTTGTCACACAACTTCCTAGCCCCGGCGCACCTGATGCTCGGGCTAATCGCCGAGGGTGAATGTTTGGGTGCAGAAGCGCTCCGCACCCTAAATGTCGATCTTGACAAAGTTCGCGAGCAAGTTAGCGCTGCTTTGGGAGAGCTAGGTAGCAACGGCGAGAAATCCGTCGGGGCCCGCGCTCAGACCAAGGAGATGAAGGAGGCGATCTCTGTCGCCATCGATGAAGCCCGCAAACTGGGGCACCACTACGTCGGCACCGAGCACTTGGTCCTAGGTCTGTTGCAAGTCGCCGACGGCATACCTGCCAAAGTCTTAAAGCAGCAGGGCGTTAATCTCGGTGCCCTCCGCGAGAACACGCTCGGAATGTTGCGGTCCACGGAGGATGCCTCCGGCGATTTGTCCCATTCACGTCATGGCGACTTCGAGTGGGTTCATCAGCAGGAACTATCCAAGGCATTCCGCTCGCCGACATTCTGGCACACCTTGATCTTGGCTGTTGATGCTGCCAACCGTCTCGGCGCCGGAGAGATTGAGCCTCAGCACCTTCTCCTGGCGTTGCTCCGTGACGAATCTAACGGACTCGCAACCATGCTTGGTGAGAAGGGCGTGACCATCGACTGGATCCGCGAGAAACTCGCAGCCGGGTGATTGGGCTGACATGCCTGTTAGCCCATCAAGGTTCGATGGGCGCAATAGGCGTGGTCCTCTGCGCAGCTCCTACGGCTGCTGATCGGATGGGGCGTCGTCCAAGGGCACCGGATCGATGCCTCCGGCAGAGAACGGGTGGCAGCGCACGATTCGGGCCATCGCCAGCCACCCTCCACGAAGAAACCCATGTCGCTTGAGGGCTTCGATAGCATAGTCGCTGCATGACGGGCAGAACTTGCAACTACCGATCAACAGCGGCCTGATTGCCATTTGGTAGCCTTGGACAAGCAGAATAGCCGTGGCTACAGCCATTCCTTGAATTGTGCTAAGCGGACGCTTCATAGCCATTACAACCTGCCCGGCTACTTGGTGCTGATGCGCTCCAGAACGGTGATCGTTTCGGTCGCCCGATACTCGTGGCCATCCACCGTTGTCACCAACACCTCGAGCTGATGTTCCCCCGGATCGATCAGGAATTTTTGCCCGTTGATGGCGTTTGAGATCGGCTCGCCATTATCGGTCCAGAGGAAGAATGCACCTTTTCGCCACCTGGCGGGCAGCTGTCCAACACTGTAGCTGACCAACAACGGGCTGATGCCAATGTGGGAACTCAGCCTCACGCGGATAGGGCTATCCGTTGCTGCTTTGGCGGGCAACGGCGTCGATGTCCGGGCAGGACGTGCGTTTTTCTTCTTGCCCGGCAGCGGGATTGGCTTGGTCCGCAGGACGGTGGGGTGTTTCCCCGCTAATGCGCCCGACTTATTCTGATCACGAGGCAAAGGCGTGCTTATGACCGTGGGTTTCCTGCCAGACGGGGAGGGCAAGCCCGATTCTACGTCTGTCGCATCCGCGACCATCTTGGAGGAACTCATGGAGAGTTCTTTTGATGACTGATCGCGAGCTGGGGATAGTTGAGGCCCCTGGGAAGATGCCACCGCAACTTGGGTAGCCGCAGCCTCAGCCGTCTTGTCAAGCGGCAACTCCATCAGTTGCAGCTTGGCCAGCTCAACCGGGGGCGTTCTCGGCGTTGCTCCACAAGTCTGAGCGAAGAGCGCCGCAGCCAAGCTGGGTGTTCGCTCGTGTCCCAATCCCTTGAACACGCCAAAGCGCACGTCGAAACCATGCCGGTGATACCACTGGGCGGCTCGCTGGGACTCTTCCCGGCAGATGCGCAGATCGTTCTGCGTATAGAAAATCCCAACTTTGTAATCCCGATAGCGGGGGGTCATCTCGGGATCCAAAATGCTCTCTGAGAAGTTGGACTGCTTGACGGCTATGCAGCTGAATCTGTCCGGGTGGTGGTTGACCATATAGTGGGCAAGATATCCACCATAAGAGAAGCTGGTAGCGACAACCTTGTTCGGATCGACGCTCACCGTTCGCGCAAGATGGTCCATGATGGCCAAGACGCGGGCTTCATCTTTTTCAAAGGCGGGCGTCACTGCGGTCAAAGGAACAGGGCTGAGCAGCCCGGCTTCGAGCAACTCGGGCGCACAAACGGCGTAGCCATACCGGTCAGCTTCTTGCTGCCACTCTCGAATTTGGCCACTGGCACTGTCGAAGGGGTTCATGCCGTGGAAGGTCATGACCAGGGGTAGGTGTCGACCCTGGTTGGCCTGCTTTTCATAATGCTCAGGAAGGTAGAGCCAATAACCCGCTGAGGTCGAAGGCTCGATCAGGCGCATCGCCTTGCCCTGGCCAGGCCTCTGACCGACAACACAGCCGACCGCCGGCAAGACCAGCAGCGCAGCTACCCACATTCTGCTGGCTATGGTGGTCAATAGGTCCGCCTTGTCTTAATGCGGAATCGGCTGCTCAATCTTGCAGCCTGACTCTCAATCGCTACTGGATTATTCGGAAATCCAGGCAGTTGCGCCGAGGCCAATTCTTGCATTGTACGGAATTGGCATCGCCGAACCAGTGGCGGGGCAGGGAAGAGCCTGCTGTCTCAGCACATCCCAGCCCGGGCCTAAGAACTATCAATGCCTGCGCAACGTTGGGGGTGCTATGGGCCGGTGTATGGCAGCAGCGCCATGAAGCGGGCCTGCTTGATTGCATTCTTGATGCAGGCTTGTTCCTGGGCATTGGTGCCCGAGCGCTTGCGACTCATCAGCTTGGCGCTGGAGGTCATAAACTTCCTGAGGAGATCCACCTCGCGGAACGAAATAATCGGGCCGATCCAATCCTTCTTGGCTCGCTCTGGAAAGCGAGTGACTGGCCCTGTGCGACGTTCCTTCTTCTTCTTCTTCTTGTTGTTGTCGGTACGCATCATACGTTAGTTCGATCCTTGGCGCCTGACTCGGCGCTCACAACCTTTATGTCCAGACGAAAACAAGTCCCGCTGCCTACGCTTGTCGCAGGGCCATCACCCGTTCAAACTCCTCGGGTGAAACCTCCTCCGCCTCGCCAATCAGCATGATGGGGATCCCATCGCGAACTGGGTAACGCCGCCTGTCATCCGAATCGGTCGAGTACAGCCAATCGCCATCCGCAACTAGCGGGGCTTTGGTCTGCGGACAAACCAGAAGATCCAGCAACGCCTTGTCGAGTTCAGCCATGGGCTTCGATAGTCAAGACAACTCCACAACGACGAGCTACACAGCGCCCGTCCGAATCGGAGAAGTATAAGCTAGCCGATCTCCGGCGGCAAGAGCCGGATTGATTCCCTGCGCGTCTTGGCTACAGTGCAGTCGTTGTCCCGGATCGTTGGATCGGTCCAAAAATGACAAAAAGGAGCCCCTCCATGCCCTCGAATCCCACCAAATCCCTGTCAGCCGCCGAAGAAACTTGGCGGGTTTTCCGCATCATGAGCGAATTTGTCGAGGGGTTCGAGGTCATGTCCTCGCTGCCCCCGGCTGTCTCGGTGTTCGGGTCCGCCCGATCTCAGCCAGGAGACCCTTACTACGCCAAGGCGGAACAGCTCGCCCGCCTGCTGGTCGAACGCGAATTCGCGGTCATTACCGGTGGAGGCCCGGGCATCATGGAGGCCACTAATAAGGGCGCCTTCAAAGCAGGTGGCCCTAGCGTGGGATTGAACATCTACCTGCCCCACGAGCAATCCACGAACGAATTTCAGAACGTCTCCCTGGAGTTCCGCTACTTCTTCTGCCGCAAGGTCATGTTCGTCAAATACGCCATGGCGTTCATTTGCTTCCCGGGCGGCTTTGGCACCATGGATGAATTCTTTGAATCTATGACTCTCATCCAGACGGGAAAGACGGACAAGTTTCCGGTCATCTTGATCGGTTGCGACTTCTGGAAACCCTTGGTGGAGTGGATGCGAGAGCACCAGTTGAACTCCAACGGGTTCATTTCTGCCCAAGACATGGGACTATTCCAGATAACCGATGATGTCGAATGGGCGGCTGAGCACGTCAAAGCGAGTTACCAGTCATACGTCAAGGCGGAGGAAGAGAGCACGCAAGAGGGCAAGCCGCCCCTCTGGAAGACCCTGACCGGAGAGGGCACCAAAACCGGAAGGCCGCCTCTTCAGCAGAAGAAGGCCGGTGGCTTTGAAGATCTGACCAAGCCGGGTACTTGATCGCCCATTGGCAGCCAGCAAGAGAACACCCGGCGAAGATAGCTGCATCTCACCGGGTGTTTGAAACTTGTTCTGCGGCTGCGCTTAGGATACCTCGATCCGGTGTGGCGGTTTGACTTCCACTTTCTCGACGACCACTGTCAGAACACCATTGGTCATCGTCGCCTGAACTTTCGAGGCGTCGATGTCTTCAGGCATACTGAAAGCCCGGCTCATCTTGCCGACCCGTCGCTCGCGGATGTGGTAGTTCGGCTCATCGGCGCACTGCTCCTCGGTCTTCTCAGCCGTGATGGTCAGCACGCTATTCTCAAGGGTGATTTCAACATCGTCCTTGGACCAGCCGGGCAGGTTTGCTTCGACAACGTAGCCGCGTTCGGTCTCGCGGACATCGACACGAAAGCTCCGCACGGCAGGCTGATCGTCCTGACTGTCCAGCCAGCGGCCAACGCGATTGAGCTCCCGTAACGGATCCCAGCTCAGTAATGAAGCCCGTGGATTGGTGAATTGGATCGGTAACATCGTCTAATCCTCCTGCCCCTTTGTGGGGCTGTTTGCAGTTCGTGGTTGCTGCTGCTTGTGGAGTAGTCAGTTGGCGTGCCAGTCGCGCTCGAATCTACTAACCTATTTCAGGGCAGTTGTTTATGAGCATTTCTCGCGCCTTGGCGATTCGCCGAAAAATGCCGATTTGACAGCCAGCAACACAGCGGCGTATCGTAACTCATTGTGAAACAGTGGGTTATGGCCTGCCCTGCCGCGATGGCGGCGTGTGGCCAGGCGACCGCAGGCATGGATTGAGACGTTGGCAATGCCAAAGAATGCAACTCCGATCACCTTCCTGTTGGGCTGTACTGCCAGCGGAAAAGGTTCAGCTGGTCGTGCCTTGGCTGGGCGAATCGGGGCGGAGATCGTCAGTGTTGATTCCATGAAGGTTTTTCGCCGCATGGACATTGGTACAGCAAAACCTTCGCAGGCAAGGCGGCAACTTGTACCCCACCACTTGGTAGACGTGGCAGAGCCATCTGAAGATTTCTCGGTGGCTGCGTTCGTGCGGCAGGCAGAGGGAGCGGCAACAGGTATCGCAGAGCGAGGCCGACACGTCTTGGCAGTTGGTGGAACAGCTCTATACATCAAAGCGTGGAGCGAGGGTCTCTTTGACGGTCCTTCTGCAGATCCAGTCATACGGGCGGAGCTGACGGAGAAAGCTGAGCGGCTTGGCAACGACATCCTTCATGCTGAGTTAGCCAAGTTAGACCCCGAGGCGGCTAGCCGCATCCATCCCAACGATCTGAGGCGGATTGTCCGGGCGATCGAGGTCTATCGAATCACTGGAACGCCGATTAGTGAGCTACAAACGCAATGGAACCAGCAACGGACCAAGCACCCTTGTACCTTCATAGGCCTGAGGCGGAGTTTGGAAGATCAAAATCATCGGACCAACCTAAGGGTGCGGCGGATGATGGAGGATGGGCTGGTCGATGAGGTGGAGAGCCTCCTGGATGAACCGACCGATTTGAGCATCACGGCTCGGCAAGCGTTGGGGTACGCCGAGGTGATTCAGCACCTTCAAGAGGGGACACCTATTGCGGATGCGGTCGAAATGATCAAAATCAACACCCGCCGCTTCGCCAAGGCGCAGCGAACGTGGTTCAAACGTTTTCATGCGACAAGCTGGATCGATCTTTCACCGGACAGCACAGTGGAAGAAGCAGTCGATCAGATATTGACCATTGAGGGATCAGGATGGTCCACTTAGCCGAGACGGAGATTACCAACTGGGCCGTCGATTTGATCGATGCTCGCAAGACGTATGGTAAGAACATCCATGCGCTTCGTGGCGTCAACATTCAGGTTGCCCGGGGCGAGATTTTCGGCCTGCTCGGGCCTAACGGGGCTGGCAAGAGCACGTTGGTCAAAATCATGATGACGGTGATCAAGCCGGATCGTCTCTCGGGCACCGTGTTAGGTCGGCCTGTTGGTAATCGCAAGAAACTCGCCGTCACCGGCTATCTTCCCGAAGCCCATCGCTTCCCCCCTTATCTCACCGGAAATCAATTGCTCGATCATTATGCCGCCCTGGCCAAAGTTCCTCGGGATGTTCGCCGCAAGAGGGCGCCGATCCTTCTGGACAAGGTGGGCATGTCGCAATGGGCTGACACGCGGATTAGCAAGTACTCAAAAGGCATGTTGCAGCGTCTAGGAATTGCACAGGCCCTGATCAACGACCCCGAGCTCCTGCTCCTCGATGAGCCGACCGATGGATTGGATCCCATGGGCCGTCGCGATGTTCGCCGCATGCTGTTGGAACTCAAGGATCAGGGCAAGACCATCTTCATCAATTCCCACTTGCTGGGCGAATTGGAAATGGTCTGTGACCGGGTGGCTATCCTGGTCAACGGGATGGTGGCCCGCCAGGGTACTTTGAACGAGCTGACCGAGCACACGGCTGAGTACCGCATTACAGCCGACGGTGATCTCTCGGATTTGCGCATCCAGGTAGAGCGTTTGGGCTGCGCACTCAGCCGCAGCATGATCGTAATTGCCGGCGATGACCGCAAGATCGTCAATCAGGTGATAGACCTGGTGCGATCTAAAGGGCACGAAATTGAATCGGTCGTGCCCAAACGGTTTAGCCTTGAAGACGTCTTTGTAGAGGCGTTGGGCAGCGTATCGGAGACCTCGCCCATGGCCCGGCCGCCGAACTTACAGTAGCGAGGCCGGTATTCGCGACTTTTTTTGGGACAACAGCTGAGGCATTCTTATGCAGTTTGGGGCAATGATCATTGACAGCCTCCGCGAGTCGCGCGACCGCAAGACCTTTTGGGTCTTGGGAGGAATCACCGGGATCATCGCGCTGGTGATGTTGAGTGTCGGGTTTGGCCCAGAAGGAACTAGCATTTTCTTTGGCACCTGGCATGTCGAATCTAGCTTATTCAATCCGCAGTCTGAGGCCGGCGCTGCCCGCATACTCGGCGTCGTGGTCTACATGATCATGGACAACTTCTTGGGGTGGATCGGGCTGATTCTGATGCTGATTGCCACGGCCGGTTTCTTCCCGTCCATGATGAGCAAAGGAGAAATCGACGTTGTCCTGGCCAAACCAATCAGCCGCCCAAAACTCTTCTTGTACAAGTATGTTTCTGGCATGGTTTTTGTCTTGGTACAGGCTACGGCGTTTGTTCTGGTGACCTTCCTGATCGTGGGCTTCCGCTGGGGCGTGTGGGCACCCGGCTTGTTGCTGAGCATCCCGCTGATGGTCTTGCTGTTCAGCTATCTCTACTGTGTGTCAGTACTCGCCGCAGTGATAACCCGCAGCACCGTCGCAGCCGTCCTGCTTTCCCTGGGCGCATGGATCGGTTTTTCCCTTCCAAGGACCGCCCTGGATACCCTGGCGGTGTTTCCAGAGCTTGACAAAAACAGCGCGATCTACAGTTCGATGCGCGTCCTAGCCACCATTCCGCCCAAGACGACAGACATTGCCTACCTCAGCGCCCGCTGGGCAGGTGCTGGCCTGAGTTTGGACATAGCCCCGACGTCGGCGATGACGGGACCTGGCGGCGGCATGAATCAAGACCAGTTGGATCAGATAAGAGAGAGGGAAAAGAAGCAGTTCAAGGTCAGCGCCCTTTCATCTATCGGTTCATCGCTGCTGTTCGAGGCTGTTGTTCTCATGTTGGCCATGTGGCGGTTCTGCCGTATGGATTTTTGATCACACCGTTTGCACCTAACGATCCGAACCGCATTGAGAATTCTCTACGTCATCACTGACTTGAAGACCGGCGGTGTGCCGCTGCATCTAGCTCGGCTAGCCCGGTTCATGCAGGCGCAAGGGCATGAGGTCTGCGTGGCGTCAATGGGGCCCCTGGGGCCTGTGGCAGATATTCTGTCTGATACCGGCATCGACGTCCGATCCTGCGAGGCGTCCGCAGCATACGATATGCTTGCGGTCCAAAGCCTCAGCCAGATCATCAGCGGCGCTGATCCTGACCTGATCCATTCGTTCTTATTCCATGCCAACATTGCCTGTCGCATCGCCTGTCTGCTCAGTGGATTCGATCATCGACGGCTTATCTGCGAAATCCAAACGGTGGAGATCGAACGCCGGTGGCATCTGATCGTTGACGGGTGGACTCAATGCCTCTGCCGTTGGATCGTGGGCAACTCGCCGTCAGTCATCGAACACCTCAGAGGGGCGGGAAGAATCGAGCGGGATCGCCTCCGCCTTATTTGGGGCGGTGTCGATGTAGAGGCGCTGGATGGTGCCGTGCCCGTTCCCCTGACCCAACTCCAAGTGCCAAGTGGTGACCCTGTCATCGCATGGGTAGGGCGGTTGGATCCCATCAAGGGGCTTGACGTATTGATCAGGGCGGTCGCGGAGGCAAGTAAGCATTGCCCGTTGCTCTTGCTGATCGTTGGCGAAGGAGAACTACGCAGCCAAGTTGAGGATTGGGTGCAAGGTAGTGGCATTGCGGATCGGATTCATATGTTGGGTCGGCGCGACGACGTTGCCTCGATTCTTAAGTCGGCCGATCTATTTGCGTTTCCATCTAGGACCGAGGGTTTACCCAACGCCCTGTTAGAAGCGATGGCCGTCGGTCTGCCGATCATTACGACCGATGCCCCCGGCTGCCGCGACCTGATCCAAAACGAACGAACCGGCATAGTTGTTCCGGTTGATGATCACCATCGCATGGCTGAGGCCATGCTGCGCGTGCTTGGCGATGCGCCATTGAAAGTACGCCTCTCCCAGGCAGCCAGAGAGCACATCTGGCGCAACTTCCGACAGGAAAGAAGTTTCCGGCAATATGCGCAGCTCTACGGTGAGGCGACCTCTGCGCGCCAGCCTTGAGACGAGCACGCGGCATCCCGCCCAGTCCGATAACTAACTCAGCGATCTTCAAGCCAGACCGACCATCCAGGCAATTTGAGGTGTAGACCCCACGGTTCTTCATAACCTTTTGTGGGCGCATAATCTGCGCCAATGCTGACAGCCTTGAATCGACGTCTACAGGAAATCCATAGGTTTTATTCTTGCACTCCGTGGTGATCGTGGTAAGCTTGCCCACAGAAGACCACAAAAGGGTTCACTTGGCCCCGATTTGACCAGAAATGATCTTCATTGGGCACTATGCCAGGACAATCGACAAAAAAGGCCGCCTCCAGATTCCTTCGCAGCTTCGCAATGCGATTGAGGAATCACACGAGGGCAAAGGCCTGTACGTCATGTTGGGTGAGCGGCCTAACACCTTGTCGCTGGTCACTGAGCAGCAGTTCAGTGCGATGGGCAAACGCATCCGGACCGAATGCATCCCAGGCAAAGAGTCTCTGGATTTCGAGCAGCAATTCTACTCGACCACAGCCCATACAGGAATTGATAAGCAGGGCAGGATTGTCCTGCCGGACTACCTGACCAATATGGCCGGGTTAAAGGGCGATGTGATGTTGGCTGGCGCGGACTATCGCATCGACATCTGGCGGAAGGCGGCTTTTGAGGAGTTCCTTAAGATCGACTCGGATGGAGGTTGGCATAACTTCCACAAGTTCTTGCGGGCATCTTCAACAGTCGAGCAGGATCGACGCGACGAAGCGACTCGGTAATCACCGGGAATTCAAGCCGCGGCGGGTGGAAACAGGTAACTGGTGGATGGCGCGGGGGTCACCTTGGAAGGGATGACAAAGCAACAAATTGCCTTGCCATTTCTTCCAAGGCCGCTGCTCACATTTTGAGGATACTTATGACGGTTCGTAAAGTATACGGGCCGTCACCCAGGGTGATCGTCGGCTTTGCACAAGGATGTGCATCTGAGCCGGCGGGGCCGCTACTTTGGAAGCGGGATCGCACTGACATGAGCTTCGGACGAGTCAGCTTGGTTCAACGGGTGCTGTTCGCGTTGCAGAACGCTTCGGCTCCACTGCAGGAGGATGGAACTTTGCAGCCGGTTATCGCTGAGTTGCAGGAGCGCGTCCATCGCCTGGAACGAATGAACATAGGGCTGGCGACCGCTCAACTGTCCAAGCACGTCGATGAGTTGCGAGCGGCACCTGCTTCTGGAAGCGGCGCGGGCGCAGCGTGGCAAAGGATGGCTTAACGCTGCCCCTTTTCTTCTCATTTTGTCTACGGGCGTGATTGAGTGTGGACCGGTCCGACAAGCACATTCCGGTTCTTGCCAAGCTCGTAGGCGAGCTGCTGGCTGTTCGGCAAGGTGATGTCGTGGTGGATGCCACGGTAGGCCTTGGAGGCCACGCAGCCCTCTTGGCGGCCTCTGCTGGTGCCTCGGGCACTTTGCTGGGTCTGGACGTGGACCCGAATAATCTTGAGTTAGCCAAGCAACACCTGGCCGAGTCAGACGCAACCGTGGTTCTCCTGCGGGGAAATTTTGCGGAGCTGGACGCCGGGCTCGCCGAGGCCGGTCTTGAGAAAGCCGATGTCATACTCGCTGACTTGGGGGTCAGTTCCACGCAGCTCGATGAACCAGAACGCGGCTTTTCTTTTGCCAGCGATGGACCGCTGGACATGCGGATGGACGAAAGGCTTCAAACAACTGCTGCTGATTTGGTGAACAGACTTCGCGAGGAAGAACTGGCGAATATCCTTTACCAGAACGCCCAGGAGCGACAGAGTCGGCGCATCGCCCGTCGCATTTGCACCGCCCGCAAGGACAAGCGCATCACACGGACACTTCGGTTGGCAGGGATCGTAGCCTCGGCGATGAACGTTGATCCAAGCTCCCGCCGCAGCAAGATTCATCCAGCGACCCGCACCTTCCAAGCATTGCGCATTGCGGTCAACGACGAACTTGGAGCGTTGGATACCTTGCTTGAGATTGCTCCGCGACATCTGAAGCCAGGCGGTCGGATTGGTGTGATCTCATTCCATAGTCTTGAGGATGGACGAGTCAAAGCGAATTTCCGGGCTAACAAGAGTGCAGGGATTTATCAGATCGTGACGAAAAAACCTCTGGTGGCTGATGCAGAAGAGCGCGAAGCAAATCCGCGGTCACGGAGCGCCAAACTGCGCGTAGCCATCCGAACAGAGAATGAAATCGGCGACGCTCAGGATGGCGGGTGGCAAGGGCGGGCAGGACTTGCGGCTAGCACAGAGCGGCACGATTCGGGCAGATGCTGAACACGGCGCGTTCGTGTCGGTTGGCAGGGCAGGACCTACGGAGGAGTCATCCCATGGCGCGCGAAACAAAACTGGGCATGTTGGTTGGCCTTGGCTTCATCATCTGCTTCGCCATCATCTTAGAAAACAGAGGGCGCCGCGATCAAGTCTCTCCGCAGATGCCGCACGAAATGCTTGCCCAGACAGGATCTGATGTGACCACCGTGTCGCCAGCAGTCGTCGAAGGTCGTGTGCGCAACTACACCGAACAGGTCCGCAACCGCAACCAACGTCCCGAGGCTGTCCCCCGACGGGAAATCGCACAGCTCCGAAACGATGCAGCCCCAGCGGACATCGAAACCGAAACTCCAATCTTGCCGACCCTGGCTCGTGATTTTGGAGAAGGTCATTTGAATGGTCGCCGATCCCTCGGTGGCGAGCCTGCGACGCGTCTTGCAAACAGCGGCGTGGAATCTGTCGATACGGGCCTGCGAGACCGAACTGCGGATCGAGCGACGACCAGCGTTGGGCACGCCAAGACCTTGGCCGAGCCGCCTCCCCAGGATACGCGATTTGTCCCCGCCCGATCTGAAGCAGAGGTTAGCCTGAGCGCTTCGGTTTCAGGCAGCGGGCAGCCCTCAGTAGCCAACAGCCCAAAGCAAGTTCCACCCAAGGAAAAAAAATCTTTACCGAGTCAGATGTACACGGTGCAGAAGAGTGACAGCCTGTATGCCATCGCCAAGCGGTTTTATGGCCGGCCCTCAAAGCATGTAGTCGACGCCATTTTCGACGCCAACCGGTCGAGCATGTCCAGCCCCAACGACATTCGCGTTGGCCAGAAGATCGCATTGCCGGGGTTGCAAGGTCAGTTGAAGTCAAATCCCACGGCCACTCCGAAGCCAACTGCCAAGGAGGCGACTCCGAAGAAGAGCAACGCACTCAAACCCCCAGCAGCAGGCAAGAAGTACAGGTACTATCAAATCAAGAAGGGTGATCGGTATGCGACGATAGCCCGTGATCAACTCGGCGATGCATCCCGCTGGAAGGAAATCGCCGACATTAACTTGGACAAGTTTCCCGATGCGTCAAAAATCCGTTATGGCGTGCGCATCCGGTTGCCATTGGACGCTCCATCTACCCGCAAGACGAGCATGCCCTCATGACTGTCGGCCGGGGATTGGTGCTGATCGCCCTGTTTGTCGGAATGGGGTTGCTGCGGGTACATCTTCGATCAGAAGAAACACGGATGAGCGCCCGCATCCAGAACCTCCTTCATGAAAGAATTCAGTTGCGTCGCGAATCGTGGGCGTTGCAAATGGAAATCGCTCGGCTGAGCACGCCTGATCGCATTCGTAATCGGACCGATCAGTGGCGGCTCGAAGTTCGGGCTCCCTGGCCCATGAACCTCGCCGATGTCGAAGGCCAGCGTCTGGCACGCCAGTAGCAACGTCCGTCTTGTGTCTGGAATGTAGGCTGAGTTCTGCGGTTGGAGATTGCGTTGTCAAACATAGGCTAAACTGCACCTCAAGGAATACAGCCATGGAAACGAATTCAGCCGCTGCCTGGAACCGTCGCCAACGTAGGGCCGTCATCGCACTATCGATGTTCATCGGCTTTGGATCGATAGCCCTTGCCGCCCGGCTTGCTCATATCAATACGGGCATGTATCCCCGGTTGTCTGCTTTGCGGCAATCGCAGTACAGCGGCACATCGTTGGTGCCGGCGCGGCGGGGAATGATCGTGGACTCCTGCGGACGGGTGTTGGCGGGTAGTCGCGATCTGTATGGCGTATTTGTTGATCCAAGCCTCATGGAGAACCTCGAACTCTCTGCCCAGAAGTTGGGCGCCATCTTGCAGGAAGATCCAGGCCAACTCGAACACCTCATTCGCAGCACCACCTCGCGCCGATTCTGCTGGCTTAAACATAGGATCGAGAAAGTTGACGCCCAAGCCATCAGCCAGGCCGACATTCCGGGTGTTGGCCTCCAGCAGGAGTCGGTCCGGCACTATCCAACCGAACAATCAATGGCCCAGGTCTTGGGCATTGTCAGCGCAGATGGAAGAGGTTTGGAGGGGCTTGAGACGAAGTATGATGCGTGGCTCCGCGGCCAGGACGGGCGTGTCTGGACGGTTCATGACACACGAAGAAGGCCAATCAGATTCAGCGATAATCGGCAAAGCCCGAACAAGTCTGCCCGTGACGGCGGACACATCGTTCTTACGCTGGACAGCGCCATTCAAGGGTTCGCCGAAGACGCGCTGGCAAGGCAGGTCACCAAGTTTGAGGCCAAGAGCGGCGTCAGCATCGCCATGGATCCGATGACTGGTGACGTTCTTGCTATGGCATCGTTCCCTAGTTTCGATCCAAACTCTTACGCTGAGCATTCGGTTGATTTCCGGCGAAACCGAGCCCTCACCGACATGGTAGAACCAGGAAGTACGTTCAAATCGTTCATCGGATCTACGGCCATTGCGGAGGGTGTTGTTCAGCCGGGGGAGATGATCGATTGCCACAACGGCCTGCATGTGATCGGCCGTAGAAAACTTCACGATTCACATCCGTATGGAATGCTGAGCTTCGAAGATGTGATCGCCAAGAGCAGCAACATCGCAATGGCATCCCTGGGGCAAAAGCTCGGAAATGACCGGTTGTATCAGGCTGTGCGGCGGTTCGGCTTTGGCCAACCTACGGGCATCGGATTTCCTGGCGAAGCAAGCGGCGGGGTCCGGGACTTCGCCACTTGGACCAGCTATTCGACCTGCTCGATCCCCATGGGGCAGGAAATCGCCGTGACGCCGATCCAACTGATCGCCGCGTTCTGCGCTATTGCCAACGACGGCATCTTGCTGAAGCCTCGCTTGGTGCGGGCCAAACTTTCGCCTGAGGGAATCCCCGTAGAAGAATTCAGCGGGCCTGACCCGGTACGGCGGGTACTGCCCAGCAGCGTGGCAGATTATTTTGTGCGGACCGTTTTGACCGGCGTCGTCAACGGCACAACCAGCGCCCGCAATGCCCGCGTCGCTGGGTATCAGGTCTTCGGTAAAACCGGGACGGCGGAATTGTCTTACAAGGACCGGGCTGGCTACGAACCGGGTGCATACATGTCTGCATTTGTGGGAGCTGCCCCAGCCGACGATCCGCGGATCGCGGTGCTGGTGATGATCCAATATCCAAACCCAAAAATTGGATACTACGGTGGCGTTGTTTCAGGGCCGGCCGTTTCGGAAATCCTATCGGCGGCGTTGCCCTACTTGGGCGTAGAGCCCGAAGATCCAGCCATAGATCAGTAGCTCGCCAAGCGGTGCATGTGCAAAGGTTGAAGCCTGTCTCTGTGATTTGTTCTCAATTCACAAGATCAGCGCCACGAGGTCAGACAATTCGACGGGCTGTTGGGGCAAGGCGGGGGGACGCGGAGTCCTTGACCGGATAAGATGGGAAGGAACGAAACTATGGAAGGATCCGCCTCGCCAATCACTGCCTCAGCACGGACGCTTGGCCAACTCTGCGATCAGGCGGGTTTGCCGAGGCCGACTCAAGATTCGACCGCTTCTTTGGCGGTGACGGGTTTCACCGACGACTCTCGGCTGGTTGTACCCGGTGCTTGCTTCATCGCAGTTCAAGGCCATGAGGTTGATGGCCATGACTTCATCGAAGAAGCAGTAAGGCGTGGAGCGGCCGTCATCATCTGCGAGAGATCCACGCAGATGTCCAGTGAGATTGGCGTCCTGCGACTGCCAGATACGCGAAGTGCGGTCTCGCGCCTCGCTTCGGTCTTCTACGGCTTGGTCGATCACGACTTGTCGCTGATCGGTGTGACCGGCACGAATGGCAAGAGCACGACCTGCGAAATCTTGCAAAAGATTCTCAAATCCGCCGGGCAGAAGTGTGCCCTGTTGGGGACGATCCGCAATGACCTGGTCAGCGCCACACGGGCATCGCGTTTGACGACACCGGGACCGATCCAAGTCTGCGAGTATCTTTGCGAAGCTGCCGAAGCCGGCGCCAAACACGCGGTCATGGAAGTGTCCAGCCATGCCCTCGACCAGCACCGCTGCGCCGGTCTCGATTTCTCGGTTGCGGTGCTAACCAACATTTCAGGCGACCATTTGGATTACCACGGTACCACCGACGCCTATGTAGCCGCCAAGAAACGCCTGTTCGATGCGCTAGACCCGTCGGCTGTGGCAGTGATCAATGGCGACGATGACTTCGCGGGCCAGATTGTGAGTGACTGCCAAGGTAGGGTTGTGCGCTATGGCATCGACTCATCCCCGCTGGATTCTCGCGCGGAGCTGACCACGCTGACGGCAGAGGGAAGCGTTTTCACGGTCATCGGGCCGCGGGGCGCCTTGCCCGTACAGGCGAGGTTGATTGGCAAACACAATGTGATGAACATACTGGCCGCGGCGACATGTGCCCGTGAGATGGGTGTTGATGATCAAGCAATTCGGCGAGGCATTGAGTCAATCGACTTTGTGCGTGGGCGACTCGAGCCGGTGTGCGTGGATGGGCAGCGGTTCTCGGTCTTGGTGGACTATGCCCACACCGACGACGCATTGGAGAGGGTGTTGTCCGCCACCGAGTCGTTGACGTCAGGGCGCTTGATTTGCGTGTTTGGCTGCGGCGGCGATCGAGATCGGAGCAAGCGTCCGCGGATGGCGGCTGCAGTGGGTCGTCACGCTGATTTAGCGATTGTGACCAATGACAACCCCCGCGATGAGGATCCCGAGGCCATTGTTGAGGACATCCTGCCAGGTTTTGAGTTCAACGGTCGGTGTAGCGTCGAGATCGAACCCAACAGGCGGACGGCGATACAACTGGCAGTCTTTGAAGCCAGTCCGGGAGACACGGTCCTCATCGCCGGCAAAGGGCACGAGCAGTTCCAAATCACAGGAACCGTCAAGCAGCCGTTCGACGATGTGGCCGAGGCGAAACGTTGCCTCTCGACCCGTTTTGATGTCGCCGACGAGGTACACGCGTGATCCGAGCGCCCCTTGGTCAGGTTGCTTCGGTTGTAGAGGGCGAGCCGGGCGGATTGAACCCAGAGCTGAGCATTCGGCGGGTATCCATTGACTCGCGCGAGATCGAGCCGGGCGACCTTTTTGTGGCTGTGCGGGGCGAGCGATTCGATGGGCATGATTTTGTTCCCCAGGCTTTGGATCGCGGCGCCTTAGCATGTGTTGTCTCTAGGCCCATTGATGGGAGAGCGCAGTCCCTCATCACCGTGGATGACACGGTGGCGGCTTTGGCTCGGCTGGCCTCGTGGCATCGCCAGCGAACGACGGCGACGGTGATCGCGGTCACCGGCAGCAACGGAAAAACAACCACCAAGAACATGATCCACCACATCCTGGGCGCTCAACTTAAGGGCAAGGCTGCGGTCAAGAGCTTCAACAACCACCTGGGCGTCCCCCTCACGCTACTGACTGCCGAGGTAGACGATGACTATCTGGTCGTCGAGGTGGGCAGTAGTGCTCCGGGCGAGGTGGGTCGACTTTCTGGCATAGCTGAACCTGACATCGGTATCATCACCTCGGTTGGCTGGTCACATTTGGAAGGCTTGGGCGATGTCGAGGGTGTACGTCAAGAGAAGATGGCCTTGTTGAGGCACATCAGGCCTGATGGGCTGGCGCTGGTCAACACCGATCTGGAGGCGACGCGCAATGCGATGGATCAAGATGGCGCCCTCTGCCAAGGGCTCAGGCAGAATTCCGTGGCTATTACGACCTTTGGTCTGGACGATTCCGCCACTCTCCGGGTGACTGAAGCCAAGAGTGGCCTCAGCGGCGTTTCGTTCAGCGTCAATCGAGGTCGAGCATGGCGACTACCGATTTGCGGTCGCCATCATGCGGGCAATGCTGTGGCTGCGATTTCGGTCGCTCAAAGACTGGGGCTGACCGGCGAGCAGATCGCAGAAGCGCTAGCCTCGTTTCGGGCGGCAGACAAGCGGCTTGAGGTAACCCAAGTTGCAGGGGTTGCTGTGATCAACGATTCCTATAACGCCAACCCTTCGAGTACACTGGCGGCGATTGACTTGCTCACGGACTGCGACGGGCGTCGTGGGTTAGCCATCGGCGATATGCTTGAGTTGGGCAGCCATGCCGAGCAGCAGCACCGCCGCATTGGTCGCCGGACAGCCCAAGCTGGGATTAGTGTTCTGGTCGCCGTCGGGAAACAGGCTGAGGATGTGATGAGCGGAGCGCGCGAGATTCGCCCAGATATTCGGGGAGGCGCATTTTTGGATGTGGAGGCCGCCGTCGGCGCGCTAGAGGGATGGATCGACCATGTAGATGTGATCCTGGTCAAGGGTTCGCGGGCGATGGCTATGGAGCGGTTGGCGGCGGCGGTTGAACGCGCGGTCGAGGGCCGCACGGTACAACGTACTGTCTAGACCTGGGTACAACCGATCCAGTAGGCGGGGCTAGCGAACTTGGTTTGAGTTTAGAACGAATGCTGTATTTGCTGTTTGAACATTGGGCTGGTGATCGACATTACGCGCACGAGAACGTTTTGTTCCGGGGCGTTTTGGCGGCGATTTTTTGCTTTCTGTTTACCGTTGTGCTTGCTCCGCGGGTGATTCGTCAGCTTATTCGCTGGAAGCTAGGTGATCGCCCGGAATTCGACAACGCATCGCTGAATGAGCTGACCCGAGACAAACACAAGATTCCCACCATGGGAGGCCTGCTGATCTTGGCAGCGATTGCCCTGGGAACGTTGTTGTTCGCTGATCCGTCCAATTACTACGTCTTGATGAGTCTGTTCTGTTTGGTGTGGCTAGGTTTGCTCGGAGCAGTGGACGATTGGTTCAAGCTGACCGCTAGATTTCGCAGTGGATCGCGGGACGGCTTGAGAAGTCAAGAAAAACTGGTGTTTCAAGCCGGGTTGGGCGTCTTGCTGGGCTATTTCATCTTTGGGTTTGGACGTACGAACGTCGCGGTGTTGGGATCTGCTGCTGATGTGACTCAGATTGAAACGTACCGCATATTGGCTGTCCCGTTCTATAAGCAGGGTCTCGCCCTGGGCGTATTCGGATTCATGGCCATCACCGTGTTGGTGATTACCTTCACTTCCAACGCGGTCAACCTGACCGATGGCATGGACGGATTAGCCTCGGGCTGTGTGGCCATGTGCGCGGTTGTGTTCATGATTCTCTGCTACCTCGTAGGGGATGAACGATCAGCCGGCACGCTCTTGATCCCGCATGTGCCGCTCAGCGGAGAACTTACGGTGCTTTGCGGATCGATTTTGGGCGCTACGGTGGGTTTTCTCTGGTATAATTGTCACCCGGCCCGGGTTTTTATGGGCGATACCGGGTCTTTGCCGCTGGGTGGCTTGATGGGTTTCGTCGCCATCGTCACCCGACAGGAGTTGATTCTGCTTATCGCCGGAGGCGTCTTCGTGGTCGAAGCAGCCTCGGTGATCATGCAGGTGAGCTACTTCAAGGCGACCGGTGGCAAACGAATTTTTGCGGTTGCCCCGATCCACCATCACTTCCACGTGCGTGGTTGGTCGGAGCCTCAGACCGTGGTTCGATTCTGGATTGCGGCGGCTATGTTTGGTGGGGTGGCGTTGGCTACCCTGAAGCTGCGCTAGTGCGTGTTGATGACTCAGGTGCCGGGACGGGTCTGGAGGTTCGTCAAGGATGACGATTGAATCGAACTACGAACCGCGGGCAGAATCAACGGCCACGGGCATCATTCTGGTATCGGCTGCCCTCATGGGCGTAGGGTTAGTCGCAGTGGGATCGGCATCGGCCGGTTTGAAGGCCCCGATTTTCGGCCCTGGTTTTTTGCATACGACGCTGGGCCGTCAAGGCGTCTTCGTGTTGATGGGGCTGGCGACACTGTTGGCTACCGCTCATCTCTTTGGTCCGCGTTTCTTGAACTCGACCGTCTGGCGCCGTCGGATTATGTGGATCCTCTTTGTAGTTTGTGTGGCGTCACTTGTGGCAGCCTTGATCCCGGGGATTGGCGTTGTTCGCAACGGTGCCCGCCGATGGCTCCACTTTGGTCCGGCTGGCTTGGGACTTGGCTTTCAGCCGTCCGAATTGGCCAAGTTGGTGCTGATTGTTTTCATGGCTATGTTCTTAGCCCGTCGGGGCGAGAAGTTGACACGATTCTGGACTGGCGTTGTTCCACCCTTCCTGTTGGTTGCGTTGTTTGCCTTGTTGGTGGGGGTCGAAGATTTTGGTACTGCGGCGCTGCTCGCCGTCGTGGGTGCAGCCATGATCTTGGTTGCGGGTGCCAACTTGCGACACTTGGCGATCCTGGCTCTGCCTACCTCGGCGGCCTTTGCTTACATGATCTACCTCAGGCCTTATCGCTGGGAACGGTTGGTCGGGTTTACGAATTTCTGGGACGATCCCCAGGGCAAAGGATATCACGCCGTTCAGTCGCTGATCGGGCTTTCTTCGGGCGGCTGGTTGGGCCTGGGCCTTGGTGGCAGTATTCAAAAGCACGGCTATCTGCCTGAGCGGACCACCGATTTTGTTTTCTCCATCTGGTACGAAGAAACCGGCTATCTCGGCGGCGTGGCGGTGATATTGCTGTTCGTTGCCCTGTTGTATCTGGGAGCGCGCGCCGCCCTGGCTGCTCGAACACCATTTGAACGTCTACTAGCCATTGGCGCGACGCTGATGGTCACCTTACAAGCTATGATCAATATCGCTGTCGTCACCGTTTCAGTACCGACCAAGGGAATAGCGCTCCCGTTTGTTTCTGCCGGCGGTTCGGGCATCTTATTCCTGAGCATCGCGGTGGGGTTGCTAGCGGGCGTAGCCCTCAGAGGGCAGTACTCTCCGAGCCAGGATGGGTTGGAATGTGCTGAGACGCTTGGGCTGCATCCAGTCACTATCACGGAGCGTGGTTCATGACCGGGCGTCCGTTGATTGCGTTTGCTGGTGGTGGGAGTGGGGGACATCTTTATCCCGTGCTGGCCGTCGCCGAAGAATTGGCCACCCGAATTCCCGGGCTTAAATTTGTGTTCTTCGCCACGGATCGGCCCGTCGATGGCTCGATTCTGAGTGACCACGAGACCGAGTTCATCCGGCAGCCGGTCCAGCCAATGCCGCGTTCGCCATTGCAGTTGGCTGGGTTTCTAAGCGGGTGGAGGAAATCACGCACATTGTGCCGCCGCTTGCTTCAGGAGAGTCGTCCTCTGGCTGTGCTGGGAAGTGGCGGTTATGCCAGCGCCCCAGCCATTCGCGAAGCCCGGCGTGCAGCGATTCCAGCAGCGCTACTCAACCCCGATGCCATACCAGGCAAAGCCAACCGCCATCTGGGCAATCGCGTCGATGCGATTTTTGCCCAGTGGGAGGAGACGCGGGCCTATTTCAACGGGGACGCGGTCGTTCATGTTACCGGTTGTCCGGTTAGGCCTGAATTTAAGCTCCCCGATAGTCGCGCGGGCATCGAGCACTTTGGTCTTGATCCAGAGAAGCGTGTCTTGCTCGTGACTGGCGCAAGCCAGGGTGCCCATTCAGTCAATGAGGCTATGCTCGCCGCGGCGGGCAGTTTGAGCGAGGACGGAATCTGGCAGGACTGGCAGGTCATCCACCTGACTGGCCATCGCGATGAAGCATTCGTCCAGTCGGGCTATGATCGGCTTGGTTTGTCGGCCCGGGTGGTGGGTTATACCAAACACATGGCTGCCGCCTTGTCCGCTGCCGACTTGGTCGTCGCTCGGGCGGGCGCATCGACGCTGGCAGAGATCACCGCCATTGGCAAGCCGTCGATCTTGATGCCTTACCCGTATCATCGCGACCAACATCAGGTAAACAATGCCCGGGTCTTGGTGAAGCAGGGGGCAGCCCGGATGGTGCTGGATCAGGTAGATGTTCAGAAGAACGGTCCCGCACTTTCTGACACTTTGCGAACTTTGATGCAAGATTCGACAGAGTTGAGCAGGATGGATGCATCGGCTGGTCGAATGGGCACGGCTAACGCGGCCGTAGCCATTGCGGATCGCGTTTTGGATTTGGTTGAAACTGGTCCTTCGGCAGGCTCACCAGCAGGCATGGTTTCGACTGGAGAGGGCTAGAGAAAGCTGGGTTGTGCCAGTATGAATGGATGCAGGAAAAAGGCGTGCTAGGACGATAAGAAGTTTGATCCGGTACTATGGGCGCGCGGCCCGTGCTTGGATCACCCTTCCCACGAACGGACTCGATGGCTGCAGGCGGACTCTCCCCAGCGTTTGCAGACGGCATGGATGATGAAAGCAACGCTCAATCACAACGGTCAGAAAATAACCGATCTTCCTTGGCCTGCATGGCCCAACGCTACTGTGCACATGATTGGTGTGGGAGGATGCGGTATGCGCGGGGCAGCTGCGATTCTGCAGCGACGCGGTGCCAAGATCAGCGGATCGGATCGGCAAGAGTTCCCCGAACTGGGCAGCTTGGTTGCTAATGGGGCGGTCGTCCGGGTTGGGCACGCGGCAGAACACGTTCCAGCCGATGCCAAACTTGTAGTAGCTAGTGCTGCGATCCCCGAGACCAACCCCGAATTGATCGAAGCTCGCCGGGCAGCCATTCCGGTGGTTAGCTATGCAGAATTGATTGGTCGGCTGGTGTCTGAACAGGTCGGCATCTCTATCGCCGGCGCTCACGGTAAGAGCACGACCACCGGCATGACTGCCCACATTCTACGTTCTGCTGGTCTGGATCCGTCGTTCGTGGTTGGTGCCTTCAGCGAACAGTTAGGCGGCACAGCCGGCGTGGGGAATGGGCCTCACTTTGTTGTTGAATCGTGCGAGTTCAACCGCTCGTTCCTTCATCAGAGGCCGCAGTTTGCCGCGATCTTGAATATCGATCTGGATCACCTGGATTACTACAAAGACTTGGAGGATATCATCAGTGCCTTCGGCGCCTTTGCAGCCAATGTGCACCCCGATGGTGTATTGGTGACACAGCATGGTGAGGCGTCATCACAGGAAGCAGCGAAACAGGCCAAGGCGCGGGTGGAGACAATTGGCCTGACGCCAGATGCTTGTTGGCATGCCTCCAAAATCAGCCTGGAAGAGGGCCATTACCATTTTGTGGTCAACTATCGAAACGAGCCTCTCTTTGATACAAGGCTTTCGATTCCAGGCACACATAACATCTACAACACGTTGGCGGCGGCTGCCCTGGCCCACCATGCCGGCGCTGATCCACAATTTGTCGCCGAGGCTATAGGTTCGTATGAAGGCGTAGATCGCCGCATGTCCTTGCGGGGTACAAGGCGCGGTGTGACTATTGTCGATGATTATGCCCACCATCCAACGGAAATCACATCGACAATCCAGGCATTGAAGGGCCGATATACGCCGCTACGAACCTGGATCGTCTTTCAGCCGCACCAGCATTCCAGAACACGCCAATTGATGGCTGAGTTCGCGACTTGCTTCGGCAAAACGGATATGGTGTTAGTGCCCGACATCTTCGCTGCCCGCGACAGCGAGCTAGACAGGAAGCGTACCGGATCCCAAGAATTGGTCACCCGAATACAAGACTACGGGTCGAAAGCAAAGTACATTCCCAGTTTGCAAGGCGTTGCCGACCATCTCGTTCGCGAGTTGCAAGCCGGTGATATGGTGGTCACCATGGGAGCGGGTGACGTTTGGAAGGTAGCCGATGAACTGGTTACGCGGGTATGACGACATTGTAGAGCGGGATGTACCCCTGGCTGACCTGACTTGGTTTCGGCTGGGCGGGACTGCCCGGCTCGTTGCCCAGCCCAACAGTGTAGATCAACTGGCGGGACTGATGGAGCGGGCGCTGGAGAGGGATGTTCCTGTGAAGGTGTTGGGTCGCGGCGCCAATGTCTTGGTGCGCGACAGCGGCTTTGACGGGCTGGTCATTCGGCTGAACGACGACTCCTTGACCCGGTTCGAGATCGATGGTGAACGGGTGATCGCCGGGGCTGGGGCAGACTTGATGAAGCTGGTCCAAGCGTGTAGTCGCGCGGGGCTTGCTGGGCTTGAAGGCTTGGCTGGTATTCCTGGCACGGTTGGTGGGGCCATCCGAATGAACGCAGGCGGGCGATTCGGCGAAATCAGTGACTGTGTCGAAACTGTTGATGTGGTTCAACCAGACGGTTCTGGTCGAACCATTCAGAAGGACCAGGTTGGTTTTGGCTATCGACGCACAGCCCTCGGAGATGCCATCGTAACGGGGACTACGTTTCGTCTGAATCGCGACGAGCCAGTCCGGGTTTACCGGCAGTTCAAGGAATGTTGGCAGATCAAGAAGGAAGCTCAGCCGCTGGCGGACCATAGCGCCGGCTGTGTATTTACGAACCCGCCTGGGGAGTCCGCTGGCCGATTGATAGATCGGGCTGGACTCAAAGGCAGGGCATCGGGTGGCGCCAGGGTCTCACAGCGGCATGCGAATTTCATCGTAGCTGACCGCGGGGCGACTGCCACAGATGTGTTGCGACTGATTGACCAGATAAGACAGACGGTCTCGGAACAGTTCGGAACCGAGCTGCAGCTTGAACTTGACATTTGGTAAGTCTGGCCAGTGTGCTCCTGGAAAACCCTGTTCGTTTTCTGAGGCTATGCTGCATGAGTTGGCGAGCGCGGTATCACGAATCAACATTGTATGTAGCGGAGTAAGGCCCATGGCAAAAACGATTGATTCCCCCCTGAGGCAGGTCGGCACCGCAAAGCCGGTGCGGACAAAACTCCGGATCACGGTGTTGGCGGGTGGGCCTAGCGTCGAGCGCGAAGTGAGTCTAAAGAGCGGTGCTGCCATCGCCGCTGCCTTGGTCAAGCGAGGCCACACGGTCGTAGTGCGGGATATTTCTCCCGATCAACTCAAAGCGCTGGATATTCCGGCCGATTTTGTGTTCATCGCACTCCATGGCGAGTTTGGCGAAGACGGGCAGGTTCAGGAACTGTTGGCCCGGCGCGGGTTATCCTTCGCGGGGTCTAGTGCTTCTGCCTCGGCCCTGGCGATGAACAAGGCGGCCACCAAGGCGGTGCTCATCGAAGCGGGCTTGCCTACGCCGCGATACTACGTCCATCATCATCAGCAAGATCGACGAACTGCCCGGAATTGGAGGCTGCCACTGGTTGTCAAGCCAGTCGCCTCGGGCAGTAGCGTGGATACCTTCATTGCAGCCACGGGGGATGAATTCCACTCGGCGCTCGAAACGGTGGGCTGCAACCACGGCAGTGCCTTGGTCGAGCAGTATATCAAAGGACCTGAACTGACCGTTGGAATTCTCGGCAGCGAGCCTCTCCCGGTTTGTCAAATCAAGACCAAGCGTGCTTTCTATGATTATGAGGCAAAATACAACGACGACGACACCGAGTACCTGTTCGATGTCGATCTGCCGGCTGGGTTGCTGAGCCGGCTCCAAACCATGAGTCTCCAAGCGCATCTTGCCCTTGATTGCCAAGATTTTAGCCGCGTGGATTGGCTCGTCGATGAAGAAACGCTCGAACCGTACATTTTGGAAATCAATACGATCCCCGGGTTCACCAGCCACTCGTTGCTGCCCAAGTCTGCCGCACGCGTTGGCTATTCCTTCGAAGACCTCTGCGAGAAAATCGTAGCCATGGGGCTAGACCGCAGTGATTCCGCAATGCCGAATAGCGGGTCAACCCCTACAGAATGATGCCATCCCTGGTCGAGGTTGCTTGAGCAATGGCTAAACGCAAGAAGAAAAAGAAAACCAAGAATCAGGGCCGATTCTCCTTTGAATGGCCTGAATTGCTCGGAGAAGAGCAGCGCATCCAAATAGTGCGCAAGACTGTTGGCTGGTCGGCAGCGCTGGTCGCCGTGGCTGCCCTGTGTGCGGGCATGAACAAGCTGGATCGACACGTGCATGCCCAGGATCGCTTTGCGGGCCTTCCAACGCTTACGCTCATCGACTTGCCGGACGACTTGGTTTTCTTAGAAGGGATTATTCACCAACACTTGGATGAAGAATCGCAGCGTCCATGGGCAGAGCCGGCACTTTGCCGCCAGATCGCTGAACGTCTGTCGGAGTGCGCCTGGATTCGCAGCATTGAGAAGGTTCAGAGGCGCTCAACCGGGATGATCGACATCTCCTGCAGCTATCGTCGCCCCGTTATGCAGGTTCAGAATGGCCGCGGTTTCGCCTTGATCGATAGGGATGGCGTCCGCCTCCCGGGCGACCATGGATATTTGGCGACCCTGCCGCTTGTCCAGGGAGTTCGCTCGCCCGCCCCTGATCCGGGCCAATTGTGGAAAGCGCCTGATCTGAGTGCTGGTATGCAGGTATTAGCCTTGATCGCCGATCAGCGGTTCGCCGATCAAGTAGTAGCTGTGCTCGTGCATAACTATGAGGGGCGATCAGATTCCCGGGCTTGCCACCTCGAATTGGCCACCGACCGGATGGGGGGGCGTATTTTCTGGGGCTCCGCTCCTGGTCAGGAAATCGAGGAAAACACGCCAGAACAGAAGTTGGCCATCCTGGTGCACAACTTCGAGACAACGGGCCGTATCGATGCTGGGCACGCCGTAATCGACATTAGCACCTTCTCAGACCGCTACACCACGCCGAACGTACAATAATCAACAGAGGATTGTTTGTATGGGGGTCGGGTTCATCCTAGAATTAGGTGAATACTCGGCCTGGTTGGCCGAATACTGTTTTGAGGAATACTGCGATGGACGGCATGGGTGAATTGATCAACCAAGGGCAGCAGCTCGCCGAGCAATTGGCGGAGCAGCACGTGCCCTCGGCCTGGATAGCCAATGCGTTACCAGTTGGGCTGGTCGTGGTAGCCATTGGTATTGTCGTCAGCGTTTTAGGCGCCCGCATGATTCGCCCAGCGCTCACGGTGGTGTTCGGCATCGGAGGGGCGATCGCTGCAGGCCGATTCGCTTACGCGGTTGACGTGCCTTGGCCCGTGACCGTTCTGGTCAGCGGGCTGATTGCGGGTTTGGTCGGGCACTTCTTGCATCGACTCTGGGTTGGGGCTGTTGCTTCCCTGGTGGTGGCATCGCTGGCCCTTTCGGTGTTTGGCTACTATGAGGTGCTGCCCGAACTACAAGCGTTCCAAGCCAATCACCCCGCAGCTGTTTCCGTCGATTCAGCCGCTACCTTCAATCTCCTCCCTCCGGAGGAACAGGCTGAATACAGTAAAGAGAGTGTCCGCGACTGGGCAGGCGGATTCTGGAACCATCTCAACGTCAAACAGGCCGGCGTTGATCGACGCATCGCTCTGATCGGCGCAATTGCGGGCTTGGTTGGATTGATCATCGGCATCGTAGCTACCAAGGGGGCGTTGATCTTCGGCACCGCGCTGATGGGTACCTCGTTGCTCGCGACCGGTGCAACTATGGTCATGGGTGCCTCAGCCCCAGAGGTCTACGCATCGGCACTAGCATCCCCGCGGCTGATTGGCGGGGGCATAGCTAGTCTGTTCTTGTGCTCACTGGTTGTCCAGGCGATGCTAAACCGGCGTCCTGCTGAAGCGACTTCCGCAGCCAAGGCATAGGTCATCCACCCTTAATCTTCCTGTTGCCCCACTCATTCCCGAATGAGCGTTTCGTGATATGCTACGCGCATGAGCGAGCGCCGGATTCTCTTGCTGACTGGCGGCTGTCTGGACCTACTCTCAGCCAAGACCGCCGTTACCCTGCTTCGATACCGTCCCCACGAGGTGGTGGCGGTGCTAGATGCCGAACATGCAGGCAAAAACCTGGTCGATCTGGTCGGCGTCGGCGAGGGAATCCCCATTGTCGCTAGTGTCGCCGATTCGCTGGGCTTCAACCCGGATCACCTAGTAATCGGGGCTGTGTTCCCTGGTGGCGTGCTACCTGCCACTTGGCGTGGCTCGTTGCTCGACGCACTCGCGGGCGGAATGCATATCATCAACGGGTTGCACACCCCACTTGGAGCGGACCCTGAGCTGTCTGCCGCTGCGGTCAAACAGGGTCGTGTACTCTTTGACCTCCGGCACTGCTCGCGCGAATACCCTGTTGGATCTGCGCGAGCGATTCATACCAAAGCAAAGCGGGTGCTCACCGTGGGCAGCGATTGCAATCTCGGCAAAATGCTGACCGCGATGGAGTTGGTTCGGGCGCTGAACGACCTAGGCCATAAGGCGACGTTCATCGCGACCGGGCAAACGGGTGTCATGGTGTCGGGTAGAGGAGAAGTGATCGACGCTATCAAGAGCGATTTTGTTTCTGGCGCGGTCGAATCCATGGTACTTGAAGCCGATGAAGAAGGCGTCGAATTCATCGTTGTCGAGGGTCAAGGTGCGTTGCTGCATCCGGCCTTCTCTGCGGTAACCTTAGGGTTGATGCACGGCTGCCTGCCCGATGCGATGATCCTCTGCCACGCGCCAGGTCGGGGTGTGATGCGTCACTCGCAGGTCGAGATCCCGCCATTACCGCCGCTGCTACAGCTCCACGAAGCTATCCTGGAACCGATTCATCCATCGCGATTCGTGGGCCTTGCCTTGAACAGTTACGGCATGCCCGAGGATGCCTACGTTCAATCGCGGGCAATGATCGGAAGCGAGACCGGCTTACCGACCACTGATTGCGTCCGTGACTCGGTCATACCATTGGTTGACGCCCTCCTGGAGCAGTGCGGATGAGCGGCCTCGCTCGTTGGTCGCCGAGTTGCAATGAACCGCCCGAGGTAGCTATCGGCGTGGTATTGCCTGAAGACGGTTTCGAGCGCTTAGTCACTCATCTGCCGGACACTGCCTATTACTTGCGCGGTGAGGGGGAGCAGCAAACAGTCGAGTCAGCTGGCTTGGTGTTTGGATTGAAGGGTGGGGGGGTGCAATTCGAGCTAGATGGCCAGCCCGGGAGATTTGCTGAGATGTGGGACTTGATCCCTCGCACTCCGCCCATCGATCTGGCAAGTCCTGGAGTTCGCATTAAGGGTATCGTAGCGGGGCGGGGTTTTCACTGGCAGAAAAAGATTGACCAATTGCTGCCTGGCAGGATCTCTGTGCGCGTGGTCGATGGTCGCTTGCAGGTGATCAACCACTTGCCGTTGGAGACCTACCTCGCCGGCGTGATCACTTCGGAGATGAGCGGTCACTGTCCGATCGGGCTTCTCAAGAGCCAATGCATTGTCGCTCGATCGTGGTCGTTAGCGTATGCCGAGAAGAAGCATCAAAAACTGGGCGTCGATTTCTGCAATGACGATTGCTGCCAGCGATTTCAAGGTGTTGGCGAGATGAGTAATTCGGCAAAGCAGGCAGTGAACCAGACAAGAGGACTGGCCTTGGTGGCTAGTGACGGGGCCGTTGTCGATGCCAACTACTCAAAGAGCTGTGGCGGCATTGTCGAAGCCCCTGAGTACATTTGGGGATCACCGAAAGCGGGGCTGACCAACCTAGTCGATGCACCGGCAGCCTCTCGCCTGCACGACTTTCTGCCCATCGACGATGCCAATTGGGCTGCGTTTCGTGAATTGGGAACGAAAGCAGAATGTGATGCCTATTGCAGCCCTCGCTCAGTGCCCGAGAATGACATTGCCAAGTATCTTGGCCGCGTTGACCGTGGTGGTGGGTTCTTTCGCTGGACTGTATCCCACGACCGAGAGGCGCTCTTTGCCCTGCTGATGCAAAAAGAGTGCCTCTCCGCTGACGCGGAAGAATTACTGGACCTCCAAGTCACCAAGCGGGCACCCTCGGGGCGGGTGATCGGGTTGGAAGTACACTTTCGATCAAGGGACAGCCAACCAAGGGCGGTCGCAGTCGTTGGTGAGTACCGTATTCGCCAAGTCCTGTCCGAGTCATTTTTGTTCAGCAGCGCGTTTAGCGTCCGGCGCGATCTAGATACCGATGACCGGGTGGTTCGATTTCACCTAGACGGAGCCGGCTGGGGTCACGGAGCTGGCCTGTGCCAGATCGGGGCACTGGGGATGGCCCTGGCGGGGAAAGACCACACGGAGATCTTGCAGCACTATTTTCCAACAGCCCAGTTATCGCGAATGTACGCCTGATCTCAGGGGCACCCGTCCTGGCGGCCATGGAGGTGGCGAAACGGCCCGTCTGGGGATGTCTCTTGGCGGACTCCTGCGCAGTGTTTAGCATGGTCTGTATTCTCGGAGAGCATTGCCGTGATCCGCAAAGCGATCCTCATTCTGCTTACTCTTGCCGCCTGTGTCACTGGAGGGCTGTGGGTGCTGAGCCATGTCGGCTTGTCGAGGGAATTGCGTTTCACCTTGTTCGGGATCGACCTGCATCACCATTCCTATGAAATTCCGGTGTGGGGGGCTCAGGGCCGCTTCTTGAATCAGTTGGTCAGAGTAGAAGTGTGGGACGGATGCACCACCATACAAGTCACCAAGCGATCAACGCATTCGCCCGGTTTCGATTGGAGTTATGGCGAACTCCAAGTTGTGCGGCAGAATGGACTCCTTGCTTCATACGGATATCTAAAGACGCCTCTTTGGCTGCCCTTCTTCCTGTCCGCAACCTATCCCGCCATCAGTCTTGTCCTCGGTCGGCTGCGCCGTTACCGCCGTCGCAAGCGAGGTTGGTGTATCGGCTGTGGGTACGATCTCACGGGCAACCTCAGCGGAACCTGTCCCGAATGCGGAGAGCGGATATGATTCGCAAGGGGATTGCTGCGCTACTCACCCTTGGCTCGGTTGCGATCTTGCTGGTCGGGCTGTTTACATGGACAGAGCCCCTGCCGACCGCACACCAGCGTGCCTATCCCCCGATGCCTGTCCTTCACGTGATGGGAGTGGGATACACGAAGCAACTGACGCAATCAGCTTACGGTTTTGCTCAGGTTTTTTTCTGGTATGGGGTTACGAGCGAGGTAGACGCCCAGATAGGCAGCCGGCAGTCAAGCGATTATGTAGTCTTTGCCGTGGATTCCTTCCGTGCTCGCAGGACGGCTTACATTGAGATTGGCGAGACAAGGATCTATGGCGTGCATGCTACGCTCCCAGGGCTTTTGACCAAGAGCCTCAAATGGACTTGCATCGAGAGCACGATGCTGCAAGTTCCGCTCTGGACGCTGCTCGTGATGTTGGCAACCTATCCGGTCTTCGCCTTCATCCGCGGGCCGCTCCTTCGCCGCCTTCGCCGCCGGCGCAATCAGTGCGCGGATTGCGGATACAGCCTCATCGGGTTGCCGGGGCTGCGATGCCCTGAGTGCGGCGGCGTCTTCAACAACCCTGCCAAGATCGCGCCGCCCGGTTAAGCCACCAGTTCCTTCTTCCTATGCTCCAGGTTCTGCCTTAGCTGGGCCAGGATGCTGGAGTGCATCTGCGAGACTCTTGACTCTGAGAGATCTAGCGTAGCTCCGATCTCTTTCATGGTCATTTCTTCGTAGTAGTAGAGGATCAACACCAGCCGTTCTGCCCGGTTTAGGCCTCGGGTGATGACCTCGAGCAGGTCTCGCTTGTGGATCTCTTGTTGGGGAGTCGTGCTGTGGCTGTCGGGGAGCGTTTCGGCGAAGGTGGTCTCCCGACCTGGCTCCGATTCGGCCGTCTTGCCCTGCAGGGAGATCAGGTTGGCAGCTTTGGCGTCGCCCAACAGTTTGCCAAATTCATGCGCGTCTAGCCCGAGGCGTTTGGCCACCTCGTTTTGCGTAGGATTCCGGCCCAGTTCCGCCTCAAGCGATGAGGAGGCTTCCCGGTATTTCTGAGAGCGAGAACGGACCAGCCGAGGTACCCAATCCATGGCCCGCAACTCGTCCATCATGGCTCCGCGGACCCGCATGGTGCAAAAGGTTTCAAACTTGATCTTCCGCCCGGGGTCGAACGCTTCGATGGCATCTTTGAGGCCCATCACACCGGCAGAGATCAGGTCATCAAGTTCAACCTGGCTGGGCAAGCGCGACAGGCTTCGCTCGGCATTGTACTGCACGACGGGCAGGTAATGCTCGAGCAGCCGATTCCGCAGCATCTGCGTCGGTTGGGCTTTGTACGACTTCCAAACAGATTGGACGGATTGAGCGTCGATCAGAGACGGGGTGGAATCGGCACGATGGTTCAAACGGGGACTGGGCATGCGAGGTTCCTCCGTGAACGATGGGCTTCCCTTCCTTGGGATGCCAGCCTATTTGGTGGACGGCATTGATTCATCCTGAATCAGCCGACCAGAAGTGATCGATCCATTGATCACGGTGGTAGGTTAGCTCAGATTTTTATAGGACGCTATAGGGTAACGTCCCCAAAGAAATTCAACGCGTCAGGCTACTTGGGGGCAGGTACTCACTGGTGTGTGGTCAGCCTTGGGCACCGCCAGATGTTGTGGCGCTGAGCTAGCGCAGCCACTCCGGCAGGCGCAATTATTGCGCATCAGGTTCTTGGGTAGTTTTGCCCGATCTGCCATCCCGCTCTGCCTTCCGGCCTGCGTCGAGATTGACGCTGGCTAGAATGACTGCGCCTACGACAAGGAACGCGGCTAGGACGAGGATGGCCAATCGCGAGTTGTCAGTCATGTCGCGGACGATGCCAAAGGCAAGAGGCCCGGCGAAGCTGCCGACCTTGTTGAAGATCGAGAAGAACCCAAAGAACTCGGCTGACTTGCCTTCAGGAATCATCGAACCATACAGCGATCGACTCAACGCCTGCGTGCCACCTTGCACCAAGCCTACCAGTGCCCCGAGAATCCAGAATTCAAGTGGTGAGGTCATGCGATAAGCGAACAGAACGATGCCGACGTAACAACCAAGCCCCACCAATATCGACCGCTTCGTGCCTAAGCTGCGGGCTAAGCCGATGAATAGGAACGAGGCAGGAAACCCGAGCATTTGAATCATCAGCACGCAGCCAATCAACGTGCTCGTACTGATGCCCAATTCAGACTTGGCGAAGGGCACCGCGATCACGATCACCGAACCGATCCCGGTGTTGTAGAAGATGAAGGCCAACAGCAGCCGGAAGAGTTGCCGATAGCGGCGAACATGCCCCAAGGTCCTCCCCAACTCGGAGACAGCTGACGTGATACAGCGCCAGCTGAAAGCCACCGGGTTCGCTGAGGCCTGCTCCTGGACAAACAGGAGCATTGGAATCGAGAACAGCATCCACCAGAGGCCTACAGTCACAAAGACGAGCCGGGTGGCGATCAGGGGGTCGCTTAAGCCAAACCAGGCTGGGTTCTGAACCATCATCAGGTTGAGGGCCAACAGCAATCCGCCGCCAAGATAGCCTACCGCATAACCGGTGGTTGATACCGCGTCCATTTCGCGGTCGTTTGGGCAGAGATTCGGCAGCAGGGCGTCGTAGAAGAGGTTCCCACATGCCCAGAAAAAGGAGGCAGCCGCAAACAACAGGGCACAGAGCTGGTATCGCCCCGGTGTGACCAGGAAAAGGCTCAAAGTCAGCAGAGCACCCACAAGGACGCAGGCAGCTAGACTCTTCTTCCGTTTGCCGGTTTGATCTGCAACAGCGCCGAGGATGGGGGCGGCGATGCCGGCTGCCAGCATGTAGAAGCCGGTGATGTAGGACCAGAGGGCTACCCCGGTCGTCTGGTAAGACCAGGATCCGAGGCCTACTCGCAGAGATTCCTTGCCGTCTCCCGGGGTGAGCGAGAGGAAGTAGACCGGAAGCACGACAGTGATGACGCTGGTGACATAGGCAGAGTTCGCCCAGTCGTACAGGCACCAGGAGGCGACGTCCCGCCGCAGCAGTCGGTTCAAGGCCATGGCAGGCATGGTAGCGGATCGGGGCGAACTCAAGAACACTTTATTGATCTTGTTTGTGCGTCTACCATCCTGAATTAAGTTTGGCTCACTTGGTTAGGTACAGCGCCAAGTGCGTGGCCCCAGCTTCTGGATAGTAGAAGGCGGATTGAATGATCGACGTAAACAAGCCAGAGACGATACGCATCACCTGTGCGCCGGGGTTGATCGGCTACCTCGAGGGCGAGGTGGCTGCGCTTGGCTACACCATCGAGTCGTCAAAACCCACTTCTCTGGAAATCAAGGCCAGCCTGCATGACGCCATGCGGTTGAACCTTTATCTGCGGACCGGATTCAACGTGCTCTATTTGCTCAAGGAATTTGAATGCCTGAATCCCGATGAGTTGTACGAGCACGTCAATTCCATCGACTGGGAGGAACTCATCTCGCCGGATGAGTATTTGAGCGTGGTGTCCAGCGTCGATACACCGGCAATCACGGATTGGCGATTCGCCAGCCTCAAAGCAAAGGACGCCATCGTTGATAAGGTCGCAATAGCAGTGGGCAGTCGCCCGGATTCGGGTCCGTTGCGGGAAAACGTCGTGGTCCATCTTTATTGGAAGGCGTCCTCCTGCCAGATCTACCTGAACACGTCGGGCAAGAAACTCGCGGATCGGAATTACCGGAAACTTCCACACAAAGCACCTATGCAGGAAACCTTGGCAGCCGCCGTGATCCTCGCCACCGGCTATGATGGATCGGTGCCGCTAGTCAACCCCATGTGTGGAAGCGGCACCTTGGCGATTGAGGCAGCCTTGATTGCGTCGGGTCGTCCGCCAGGGTTGCTGCGAAGCAACTTTGGGTTCATGCATCAGAAGGAATTCGATGCAGAGCTGTGGCAGGCGATGCGGAGGGAAGCCAAGAAAATTCGCAACAAGCAGCCCGTTGCCCCCATCTTGGCCACAGACAACGATCCAAAGGCGATCTGGGCAGCCAAGAAAAATGCCGAGACCGCTGGTGTGCATCATATGATCAAGTTCGATGTGTGCGATTTTGCCGATACGACCATCCCGGAAGAACAGGGCATCGTCATTCTGAATCCAGAGTACGGAGAGCGCATGGGGGAGGAGGCTGAGCTGGAGAAAACCTATAAGTTGATCGGCGATTTCTTCAAAAAGCGCTGCCCCGGCTGGACCGGCTATGTCTTCACGGGCAATCTCGATCTCGCCAAGAAGATCGGCTTGAAAGCGTCAAGGCGAATGGAGTTCCAAAACGCCAAGATCGACTGCCGCCTGCTCAAGTACGAAATGTATAAGGGAACCCGCCGAGAGGACCGCAAGACGTGAAGTAATTTAGCGCCACTTGGCTGGAAACCTGAATCTGTCCAAGGCGGCCGAGGCCGGGCCTACCTCTGCGCGGCTGCATCGAGAAGGTGACCCAGCCATGCTCCGGTCAAGAATAGTCCACGACAGCGCGGAATGTTGGAGCCGATTGCACGGTCGGCGGGTCCGAATTTTGCCGCATCTAGCTGTGATCAGAGCGAATCCTCTGGGGAGGAAGGTACAGTTTGGCGGCGTTCAACAATGTCAGAGAGAATCCACCCCAGCACTTCAAAGCTGGTGAGCTCGGGATCGGCGCGGGTTGGGATGACGGATATGTGCCGACCGGCGCCCGGTGCTGCCCCTCGAGTGCTTGGGATGTCGGTCACGACGTGCTGCCCGTAGGCTTGGCTTTCGATATTCACAATACCGTCGGACCCCTGGAATGGTCCCAGAACTTCACCGGCGTGGAACACCAACGCCACCAGCGGGATGACCCGATCTTCGATGCTGATGTCTCCATCGAATGCTTCATTCATGGCCGTGATCACAGTAGAATCCGGTTGCATATCGATTACCGCGGGCGATTTTGAGTCAACCAAGTCCGCAACAAACTCAAACGTGTCTGCGAGGTCAGCCAATTTCGCCCCCCGGTGGGGTGTAGCGATCGTGTAAATCGCCCTCAGAGAGTCAGCAGCTGGGGCGAAAGCAGAGTTGCCCCGGGCCGCCTCAGTTGCGAGAAAGCGGAGATCCAAACCACCCATGGAATGGGCGACAGTGAAAAGCTCGGTTGGCTCTTCTCGCAGGACGAAACGACCCAACTCTCCAGCCCGTTGGTTCACCGTACCCAGCGGTTCCGTGTCCGTCCTCAGAATACGGATGTCGGGGCTTATTCGCTCAATCATCAGCGCGAAGGAATCCCAACTCGGCGACGAGTCGGCGAATCCGTGCGCAAAAAGGACATCAAAATCGTATTCCGCATCGACGAGGATTGGCGGGAATTCAACAAGCCCGCGAGGTCCATTTGAAAGACCGCCCGAAGAGATGAAGCTGTAGAACAGCGAATCTCCGCCTTCTTCGACGGTAACGGTGAACTGGGACACGGTCATGCTGGCTGGTTCCGAGATCGTAGCCCGGGGTCCGAGATCGTGGCCCCAATACCAATACTGCCTCGGCTGCATGGTGACGCGCGTCGTTGCTCTGAAAACCGCTTGGCCATCCACGACTTCCTGCCAGTCGATTCGCAAGGTCGTTTCTTGGCGAACCAATCCCATCACCCGCAGGTACGCACTGGCAATCGCATTTGGTCCTCGGAAGAAGGCTCGGGATTCGCCCGGTTGAAGGAGGCCGTCGAACGCACTGGGTACGCCTTCAACTGTTGTGTCTTGGTTCGGCGTATTAGGGTCGGTGCCTCGTCGGAGTTCTCGGTCGTCTGGCGATCCGTCGCCGTCACTGTCAGCATCGCTTGGGTTTGTCCCGAGCTGCTCCTCTTCTTCGTTGGTCAGCCCGTCGCCGTCCAAGTCGTCCCGCGGGGTTGGATCGGTCTCCTCTTGGTCCACACCGAGCAATTCAGCCAGTTCTTCTGAACCGCTGATCAGCTCACCGTCCAGCCGAATGCAGGAGAGGGATCCCAGGAGGCCAGCCGAGACTGCCCACGCCGTGAGCACCATAGCCGGCCGGTCGATGTACTTTCTCATCAACATGGTCACGCAAGAGGGGGTTTGTTAATGTAGTTTCAATGGCGAGGTGAAGGCTCTTGGCTCCCCACCTCAATCAGGGACGGCTGTACCAGTCACCCTGGGATGAACTCCAGAATCTCGATCACTTCCACGGTCGGATTGGGGCTGCAGCGCAATTCCAAGTCGCTGCGGATGTCCAATTCGAGGCGTGCGCGGGCACCGTCTTCAAAGAGCTGGTCGAATTCTTCATTGGTGAGCCTTGGGCCTTGGAAGAGCGAATATTCCACGCCGTTGTCGCCGTGGAATATGGAACAGGTTTGCTCGTCGCGGTCTAGCTCCATCGTGCCGCTAATGATGAACGCCCCAGCAAAAAAATCTCCGCTGGCAGGCGGAATATCGACGGTGATGCACCCGGTGAATGACATCATTGCGAGAGCCACCGCAATCTCTACTGCGGTGGTCGTGGCTGCTCTCGCTCTGCGCGGTGAGGCGCCGAGTGCTTGATGTGTCGGATTGTTGTTTGGATCCTTGGACTTGTTCACTACTTGGGTGACCCTTTCCTTGAGCCGCCGCTTCTGCGGCTGTCCTATTCCGTGGGAGCATCTCGCCGGCTTTGATGCTGATCCCTTCGAGCGGTGCCACTGCGATCTAATCGCTCGCGGGCTTCCACGATTTGTCAGGATTGTAAGCGTTGACCGAGTTCGCCACCTTGTTCGTGTCCTCGCCGAGGTTGTTCTCGTGGACTGTTCCGTTGGAGTTGACGGCGAAGGTCATCACTCCAGATGAGCCCCACTCGGCTGGATAGGCTATCAGGGCGAAACCTGCAACCATGTTGCCGTTGATGACGTAGTCGAATGCACCGCCCGGTGCTTGCGGCCCCTGCACCGTGAGGAGCCTGTAAATATACCCATGATAAGGCTGTGGTTGGGTAGCTCCGCTGTCATTAGGCGTCGTGTAGCCCTCGGCGCGGGCATCTGCTACCAGGGGGCCTAGCGGGCTAATTTGCTCAGTTGAGCTTGTCTCCCAATAGAGTCCATCGCGTTTTCCCGACGTGCTGGCCAGCCGCTGAGCGTACTCAAGCACGCCATCTGCATCTCGATCAAGCTCGAAGTACTCGTATTGCGATGCGACGTAGCCACGGCATACGCGAATTGCATTTAGCTCGTTCTCTCCAATTCGGCGGTTCAGAATCTCTTCCAAGCCTTGCTCCGTGTCGAAGTACCAGACCTGGCCAGATCTCATGATCGGAACGGGAAATGGAAAGCTTTCTGCGCCTATATGCAGGACGGCCTTGTCTTCACCTTCGCGGGCCAGGCTAGCGCCCTTCTCAAGCCTCTTGGCGAAGACCTTCAGGTCTGCGGCATCTTGCACCGAGTCGCCCGAGGCAATCTCTTGGATTTGTGGTCCAAAGAGCCTCTTAAGCGTCTCCCGATCACCGGCTGCCGCCGCCTGCTTCAAGGCATGCAGTGCTTCTTCTGGAGAACCAAATTGCGCCTGGTCACTCGGCGGGGCGGCGGACGTGGCCGGTACGATAAAGAGCAAGACCAGGCTTGCCGCTACTGCAGGCCTGAGAGACGGAACTGCCGCCCTAATCGTCGGAATACTTAATCGCATCATCTAGCTGCACTCCTCTGAACACGCGTCCCCTTCAAGTGGCGCGAGAATCAAGACTTATCTTCTTCGCCCACCGCCGCGACGTCCACCACCACTGGAACGGCGGCTTGAGCTGCCACGGTTACTGTCGCGACTAATCTGGCGGTTGCTTCGAGAGTCGCCAAACGAGCTCCGGTGCCCACTGCCGCTTCTGGCATTCGAGCTACTACGACGGCTTGAACTCGATCGCGAACCACTCTGCGCTCGGTTGCGCCCTGCGCGATAGCCCGACCCGCCTGATTGGGATAACTCACCTCGACCGGCGCGGCTGCCCGAAGCTGGCCCGGTGTTCTGACGGCTGGCTTGGCCTCGTTGGCTGGTGCGGCGAGTCTCGGATTCTCTTCGGGTACTGCCAAAGGCGCTGCTGTTATGTGGTTGATTAAGTCCTCTGGATCTAGCCCCGCTGCTTACCCGGTTATCGACTCGGTCTCCTGAGCGCTCACCGCCCCGGAGTGAAGTCCTGTCACCGCGATCGACTCGCATGTTGTTCCTGTTGATGTTGATTTCATTGCCAGCCACAATAGGTTCGCGATTGACTTGCCTGTTGTTGTTCCCGACGCGTCCATAGTTCCCACCATAGCGGCGGTTGTAGGAAGCATAGCGACCGGTGTACCTCGGCGCCCCATAGGCCGTCGGCCGTCGCCAGACTGCGGCACGGCCATGATCTCCCCATACGGCGGCGCCTCTTGGGCCGACGTAGGCACCACCGTGATCGCCGGCAACGAAACCACGATGTCTTCCCCGGGCAGCCACCCAGTCGTGGTCGTATCGAACAACGCCTGCATGGCCCCAGCCGCCCCAGCAGCCAGGCCGACAGTGGTAGACGTTGCCGTGGTGCCAGTCGCAGTCGGTGTCCAGCCACGAACCAAGCGCCAGGCCTGCCCCGAAACCAATGGCCGCTGCTGCACCGGCAGAGACTCCATCGTCCTTTTGTACCTCCACATACACAACCTGCGGATTGTAGATCGGCACATAGACCACATTGGACTGGGTCGGCACGATTCGGATCATGTCCTGCTCGAAGACGATTGTTTGTTGCTCGTTGGTTTGAAGTGTCCCCGAGATGCCAGCGCTTCGGCGGAGTCGCTGGATAGCTGACATGATATCCTGCGGCTGGGCGAGGAACGCTGCCCCAACGGCAGATGTCCAATCGAGATCCTTGTCTAGCATGTTGAGGACGGTAGGGTATCGACACAGCGCCAAGACCGAAGGATCCCAGGTCTGCTCTTCAAGCCCGTCTATCTTGGGGTTGGCGCGCAGCCAGCGAGCGGCCTTGACGATCTCTATGGGGAAGGTCGATGCCGGCAGAATCTGGGCGACCAAGACGTCGGGGTAGAGGGCGATCGGTGCTAGCAGTTGATCCAACTCTTCCGCGGGCAACTTGGGTGGGGCGGTGCCACCGCCCGACGCGACCTTGCTGTCTTGGGCGTACGAGCTGAGAGGGGTCACGCTCGCCACGAAGATGGCCCCCCATATCCATTTCAAATGACCATGTAGCTTCATGATGCTCCAGATCCTTGCTGTCAACCTTTGCCCAGATCTGGGTCTGTGGTCGCGCTGACGCCGATGTACTTGACCTCCGTGCAGAGGTCGTTTGCGTCAAATCGTAACACGCAATTTCTTGCTCCCCGCGAGTTGGTGATATTGCGAACATCATAGCATCGCACCAGGTTGCCGGACCCCCGATGCCTAAGAACGAGGATCGGCGGCCCCAAGTCGCCGTCACGGGCGCATGCCTCCGGGTTCTTGCCGACAAGCGTTGCCCCAAGCGCAGCCCCTTTGACGACATCTTCGATTCCGTCGATGTTATGCTTTGACTTGCTCAGTGATATGATTCGCGCATTGCGCACCTCGACGACGTAGCGAGAAGATCCGAGCAGATCGCCCTTGACTGGATACACGACGACTTCGTGGTGAAGTCTCCTGGTATCGTCAAACGTCTCAAGCCGTTCGCCGAACATCTGATCCGCGGCGTCTACTTTGTTGCCGAGCAGTTCGCCTGCACGATCCTTGACGTCCGAATCATTGATTGCATCCCCGATCAGCATCATCCCGAGGCTCACCGGATGAGCACGGCAACCACTCGCGAGAAATCCTAGCAGGACCAAGAGTGATGATCGCAAAAACAGTTTGGGTACCATGGTTGACCTCCCGTTGTCTTGGTTTCGTCAGGACGACCCTAGCCTGGA
>JAJDDP010000134.1 GCA_029260235.1 Phycisphaerae bacterium
GGATTGTTGAACCTCCTGCCCATCAAGGGAGCGCTCCAAGTCAGCCACTGCCGATACCAGATCATCCAGGGCTGGTGCCGCATCCTGCCATACGCTTGACAGCTGCGAGCGAACAAGGACCAACTGCAGGTTGAGTTCCGCCAGATCCTGCTGGAGTACAGCATCCGCCCGGAGTGCGGCTTGCCGGGTGTCAGGCTTGATGGGCGGGGCATCGGGCAACACCGAGGCCCTGATCTGGGCCAGCCGGATCTTTGCATCTCCCAATAAATCTCGCTGTTTCTTCAATTCTGCCCGTTCCGACAGAAGTCGCATCTTGGCCTTATCTCGAGCGGCCATGACATCTCCGCTGGGCTGGGACGATCGCGCCGTATCTCGCTTGTCGGTGACGTCGGAAAGCCCAGATCGCAAATCCTCCAGGCGTTCTGCCAAGACTCGCTCCCCCTCGCCGGGCTGGGTGAGGGAACGGTAGGCAAAGTCTTGAATCTGGGCTAGGTAGCTCTCTGAGACCTCCTGCAGGGCTTTGAGGGCCTCAGCATTGTGAGTAGCCCGCAGTTCAAGCGTGATTCTGCCCGCCGCTGGGTCGGCTCTTACATCCCAGCGATTGGGTTGATCGGCTATACCCGGGGCTGCGTGGCGCCACGCATGATTGATGAGTTGGTTCCGGTAGGGGGCGACTGCGTCCCGATCACCTGCAGCCGATTGAATCTCGAAAACTGACTGCCCCTTGAATTCCCACGGCCCAACCGCAGTGACGCCGGCTCCCATCGCAAGTGAGCCAATTATTCCCCAGATGCGATAGCCGCTTGGCCCAACTCGTTTGGCGCGACCACCGGATGATCTTCCCGTCCCGATCTTAGTGCCCGCAGGCCGTCGGTCCCGCGTGATCGGGGCTGACAACGCATCGGCCTGACCGGGCAGAAGCCCTTTTTCAGCCAAGTGCCGAGGGCTGGCCGAAGGGGCGTTCTGCCGCTGAGTTGTGCCGGGTTTTTGTTTCGTAGGCATTGGGCGACACCAAACAGATTCTTCCAACAGCCCTAGAGGCGGAGGGGGCCAACCGCCCTTCCATTCCCTAGATCGGATCCTCGGGATGGTTCGCAGGGGAGGGTTGGCCGTCAGTTGCCCAGGGGCCATGCGGACGGCTTTGAGCCGAAGCGCAGCTCTGGTCGGCCCATCAACAAGGGCAGAGTCCGATGTTAGCGACTGACGCATCCAAAGGCAACGGCCTCAGCCGACACCCGAGACGACAGGCGATGGCCAAGACCGTCCGTTGGAGCGTTGCGGGCTGGGGAAGCTTTGTTTGGTAGTTGATCGGGTATCCAACGGCCCCAGCCCGAGCTCTTGGTCAGCACCATCCCTGATGCAGGCCTCCGCCGGAGCGAGGTGGCCTTCTTTCTGCCTGAATTCTTAGTTTCGAATTTGACAGGACTGAAACCGTGCCTATACTCGGCGGATTCTCGGTAGGAAGTGAGACCGGGTGGCGTAAGAACCGCATGACTTTGGGCTGCAACGGGGCTGCTGTTCCGGCTGGTCGTAGGAACAGAGTCGCGTGTTTGCGCCTTGAGGAGGTCGGTGCAGGTCGTTTGTCGCAAGGGCGTGCCGTCGTTTGGTATGGCGCTCCTGATCAAATGGTTTGCTGCTGTAGCTCAGTTGGTAGAGTGCGTCCTTGGTAAGGACGAGGTCATGGGTTCGAGTCCCATCAGCAGCTTCGCTGCGAGGGGTTGGTCAGCATGACAGTGGATCGCCGCTCGGGCGCTTCGCCAGCTTGACCGCCGGCGCAGTGTATTCGCAAGCGACCTTGAGTAGTCTTGATGGCCGGGTGTCCGGCATGAAGCTAGTCCTCGACGGGGGCAGTTCGCTCGCGACCCCGGAGGCGAAAAACAGAAGATTTTGGCGTCGAACGCATTTAACATTCAATAAGCATTACGACAGTCTGCCGAGTGGAGGAAAGTGACTGATGGCCAAGGAAACATTTCAACGAACCAAACCGCACGTAAACGTCGGCACGATCGGTCACGTCGACCACGGCAAAACGACCTTGACGGCGGCAATCACGATGACTCAGGCTGCAAAAGGCCTGTGCAAGGCGATTCCTTATGACGAGGTGGCCAAGGCCTCCGAGTCGCAGGGCCGCCGTGACGCTACCAAGATTCTGACCATCGCAACGTCGCACGTTGAGTATGAATCAGAGGAAAGGCATTACGCACATATCGACTGCCCTGGGCATGCCGACTATGTCAAGAACATGATCACCGGCGCCGCCCAGATGGACGGGGCTATTCTGGTTGTCTCTGCTGCTGACGGCCCGATGCCTCAGACTCGTGAGCACATCCTTCTGGCTCGTCAGGTAAACGTCCCCTACTTGGTGGTATTCCTGAACAAGGTCGATCTGGTCGACGACGACGAGTTGTTGGATCTGGTCGAGCTTGAGGTTCGGGAGTTGCTTAGCAAGTACGACTTCCCCGGTGACGACGCTCCGGTTATTCGCGGATCGGCTCTGCCGGCGCTGAACAATCCGAGCGATCCTGAGGCGACCAAGTGCATCCAGGAGTTGATGGATGCCATTGATGCCCACGTCCCCGAGCCTGAGCGGCTTACGGATCAGCCGTTCCTGATGAGTATCGAGGACGTCTTTAACATCAAGGGCCGAGGCGTGGTAGCCACCGGGCGTATCGAGCGTGGCATGGTCAAGGTCGGCGAAAAAGTCGAGATGGTGGGCATCAAAGACGAGATCAAAGTGACCACCGTCACTGGCGTGGAGATGTTCAACAAGCTGCTCGACGAAGGTCAGTGTGGCGATAATGTTGGCTGTCTCTTGCGTGGCGTTGTCTACAATGCCAAGGACAAGGACATCGAGCGCGGCATGGTACTAGCTGCCCCCAAGTCAATTACACCGCATACCAAGTTTGAAGCTGAGGTCTACGTCCTGACCAAAGAGGAAGGTGGTCGCCATACGCCGTTCTTCAGCGGGTATCGCCCACAGTTCTACTTCAGGACGACGGACGTCACCGGCTCGTTGAATCTTATGGGCGGGGCTGAGATGTGTATGCCCGGCGATAACATCACCATGACCGTTGAGTTGGGCAAGCCCATCGCCATGGAGCAAGGTTTGCGTTTCGCCGTTCGTGAGGGCGGCCGAACTGTTGGCTCGGGCGTCGTGGCCAAAGTCATAGAGTAACACCGAAGGAGCAGGGCCTGTATCAAGGCCTCTGGAAGGTAGTCGATGGCCAAAGGTCAGAAACGTGAATGGGTATGGCTTCAGTGCACCGAAACCGGTGACCTGAATTACCGTACTACCGTGAATGTGATGGGCGGTGCGCCCAAGCTGCAGCTGAAGAAATACTCCCCGCGGCTTCGGAAGCGAACGCTGCACAAGATCAAGCGTAAGTAGCCCCAGGACGCCGAAGGGGCATTGCGTATCTAGGAGTGTAGCTCAATTGGCAGAGCACCGGTTTCCAAAACCGGCGGTTGCGGGTTCAAGTCCCTCCACTCCTGAGTTGCCGGGGCTTGGAAAGGCTGGCCCAAGAGCTGTCTCTAGCCGCTTGGACGTTTGGGTTGAATGCAATGGGTGATTCGCCAGTGGATTCTGCAGGAAACGAAAAGACCGGAACAGAGGCGACCGCGCTGGCGGAGCCTGGTTCCCAGCAATCAAAGGGAAAGTCCTCTAAGGCAAAGTCGGGAGCACGCAAAGTGAGCGACGACGCTCGAACGAGCGATAGGTCGAATCGCGGTGGCCCAGATTCGCGGTCTTCGTTTTTCGACGTCTACAAGGCTGGTCAGGGCAAGCACATTCGCACCGGTACTGCCGTTGGCGCCGGCGTGTTGGTCTTGGCTGGGGCCAATTTCGTGTTCGAGCAGTTGGCGATCATGGTTGATCCTGACAGGGCCTGGACTTCTTGGTTTCAGATGGGCACTGCCCTGCTGTGGCTCGTTGGTTTGGGCGTCCTGACCTGGTGGCTCACGGGGGTAAATCGCAAGTCCTGCGACTTCATGATTGCCACCGAGGGCGAAATGAAGAAAGTCAACTGGTCTACCAGGCGTGAAGTAATGGGCTCGACCAAGGTAGTGATTGCATTCACTTTGCTGATGAGCCTGTTGCTCTTCCTCGTGGATTTGCTGTTCATGACATTTTTCTCGTCCATCGGGGTGTTGCGCGAAGTGCCTTCGGTCCTCAGCATGTTCACCGGAGGTGACGTGTGACCGAAGCACCGCTTAATGCTGCGGGCATGCAATGGTATGTCCTTAGGGTAGCCTCCAACAAAGAGGACTCCGTCCGGCAGGCGTTAGAGCGCAAAGTCAATATTGAAGGTCTAGATACCCGCATTGGCCGGATTCTGGTTCCCACGATCAAGGAACGCAGGATGAAGGCAGGCCAAGCCAAGGTGCATCAGCGCAAGCTGTATCCTGGCTACGTCTTTGTGGAGATGTCCTGCGAAGAAGATGGCTCGGTGGATGAGCGCGTTTGGTTCATGATCAAAGAAACGTCCGGTGTTGGTGACTTCATCGGTTCAGATGGCAAGCCCACCTCGATGCCGGATCACGACGTGGTTGGCATGCTGGCCGCTTCACAAGAGGCCGAGGAAGAGCCGACCCTGAGCGGATTGGACTTCAAGCAGGGTGAACCGGTAAAGATTACCGACGGCAGTTTCGAGAACTTCGAGGGGAATGTGGACAGTGTCGATGAGAAGCGTGGCATGATTACGGTCATGCTGACGATTTTTGGACGATCCACGCCGGTCGAAGTCGAGTATTGGCAGTTGGAAAAACGCTAAGCCAGTCGAGGGCTGATTTTCGCGGTGGCTAATCCGAGCGAGTCAGCCCCCAGGTTTGGGCTTGTGGCTAATCCGTTTTGGGCGCAGTAAGGAAGTGATATTGTGGCGAAGAAGGAAGTAACGGCGATCTTGAAGTTGCAGGCTCCTGGCGGGTCGGCGACACCCGGGCCGCCCATTGGCCCTGCCTTGGGCCAACACGGCGTAAACATCGGGCAGTTCATTCAGCAATTCAACGCCTCGACGGCTTCGTTGAACGGCATGCCTGTAGGTGTCGTGCTCACCATTTACTCAGATCGCTCCTTCACCTTTGAAGTCAAGAGTCCGCCCGCTGCGGTCTTGCTCAAAGATGCCGCGAAAGTGGAAAAGGGGGCTGGCTTGGTGGGGAAGGAAATCGTTGGGAGTGTGACGGCAGACCAAGTCCGCGAAATTGCTGAGAAGAAGCTAGCCGACTTGAATGCCATGACGGTCGATGCAGCGGCACGGATGATTGCCGGAACAGCACGGTCGATGGGTATCGAGGTTTTGGACTAATCATGAAGTAGTGCCGCCTTGGCGGTGTTTAGTTGGAGAAAGTCGGAGATGGTCAACAAGAGCGTCCGCTATAAGAATCAGCTGAAGAAACTCGGCGACTCCTCAGGCCTGTTGCCTGTTGCAGAGGGCATTGACAAGGTCAAGGAGATGGCCGCAATTGGGGGCGACCGCGGGTACAAGAACGGCAAGAAGCGCAAAGCTATTGACCAGACCGTGGACCTCGTCGTCAAGCTGGGGATCGACCCCAAGCAAGCCGACCAGATGATCCGAGGCTCGATCGCCTTGCCAAATGGGACGGGGCAGACTCAGAGAATCATTGCCTTTTGCGACGACGATTTGCAAGAGGCCGCCAAAGAGGCCGGTGCGATTGAAGTCGGTGGCGATGAGTTGATCAAGAAAATTCAAGGTGGGTGGCTGGATTTCGACGTAGCCATTTCCCATCCCAAGATGATGGGCAAGGTCGGAAAGCTTGGCCGGGTCTTGGGTCCTTCAGGCAGGATGCCTTCGCCCAAGGCTGGTACCGTAGCCCAGGACGTTGTCCAGGCGGTGAAAGAATACGCCGCTGGCAAGATGGAATATCGCAACGATGCTGGCGGAAACATCCACCTTCGGGTGGGCAAAGTGAGTTTCCCCACTGAAAACATCAAGGAAAACATTGAGGCTTTGGTAGGCCACCTGAACAAGATCAGGCCGTCGTCGGCCAAGGGCACATACATGAAAGGCGTCCACCTTTCTGCCCAGCAGACCCCCGGCGTAGCCCTAGAAGTCGAATAGTGCGACAAGTCCATGCCTCCGTTCCGAATGAACGCGGGTTGGTGACCTTTTCCGCAGTGAGTAGTTGAAAGAGCTATGAGCAAGCCAATCAAAAACCTAGTTACCGACATGCTGCACGCCCGCTACGACGGCATCCAGGATGCCTGCGTGGTAGATCTGAGTGGCCTTGACGTTGATCGCACGCAGCAGTTACGCCGCAGCCTGGCCTCAAAGTCCATGCAGCTGCAAGTGGTCAAGAATTCCATGGCCCGCCGGGCGTTCGCGGGAGGCGCACTATCGCCCCTGGGCGATGTGCTCAAAGGCCCTTGCGCCTTGGTGACTGGTGGCGACAACATTGTCGAGGTTGCCAAGACCCTGGCAGAGGCCGCCAAAGAGCTGGGCAACATAGGCCTGAAAGAGGCCATCATCGAAGGCGACCCCGACCTCTTCATGGTAGCAGACGTCGCCAACATGATGAGCAAAGATGAGTTGATCGGCGAGATCGCTATGCTGGTCTCCTCGCCAGGCCGAGCTATCGCAGGCTGCCTGCAGGGCGCTGGCGGAAGAATCGCCGGCTGCCTCAAGACGCTGGCTGACCGAGAAGCCGCCTAGTGCGGTAATTTGGATCGGCTTTGTTAGTACGCGTTTGGATTATCGAACTAGACAATAAAGCGTCAAGATTCGACTGGTCCGCCTAAGGGCGGATGAAATGACCCGCACGTTGCGGGCCGCCTATCGATTTGACGAGCATAGAGAAATAGGAGTAGGAGTCGTCATGGCAGAAGCACCCACAAGAGAATTTAGTGGTGAGATCACCGAGTTGGCTGAAAAATTGGTTGGCATGAGCGTCAAAGATGCTCAGTCTCTGGTTGATTGCTTGAAGGACGTCCATGGCATCGAGCCTGCTGGCGGCGGTGTGGTGATGGCTGCCGGCGGCGGAGAAGCCGCTGTGGAAGAAGAGCAGGATTCCTTCACCGTCGTGCTGGCTGCGATTGGTGACAAGAAGATTCAGGTCATCAAGGTCGTGCGTTCAGCCACCGGTCTTGGTCTCAAGGAGGCAAAAGAATTGGTCGACGCAGCGCCCAAGGCCATCAAGGAGAATCTCTCCAAAGATGAAGCCGAAGCCCTCAAGAAGGACATTGAAGAGGCAGGCGGCGCCGTCGAGCTCAAGTAGCATTGTCGTAAGGATTGTAGTGGGCGATGGCGAATCGTCATCGCCCACTACGGTCTTCCCTCTTCATTCCGCAGAGCGAGAAAAGCCGAACGTTGGGACGATTCGGCGGACCAGATGCTCTGCAAAACCCGGATTGGCATTCGCCTCGGGTTGTTGTCCCCCAAATGGTTGGTGCCCGGATGGTTCAAGAAAACCGTTCCTGGCATTCGTGAGTGCAGCCTCTCCCGTGCTTGGTTGTTGTTGAGGCAGGCGTTCATGTTTGGGCACTGGCTCATTATTCATGGGTAGTTGGCCTGTTGTTGCAGGGCCGGAGTACCGTTGATAACGACGAACATTGGGGCCGCAATCGGACTACAACCTACTTGCTGAGGTCGGATTCAGCTTAAGGCGAGACACCTCCCACTGGGAGGAAGAATCGTGGGACCAGACGGACGAAAGGACTGTTTCGATGGGCTATTGGGAAACGGTTAAGAATTTTGCAAAGGTCGGAGACGTCGTTGAGATTCCCGACCTGATCGACATTCAAATCAGGTCGTATAAGCGGTTTCTCCAGGAGGATGCCGCCCCCGATTCGCGCGAGAGCTTCGGCTTGGAGGGATTGCTCCGCGAAGTTTACCCCATCGAAAGCTACGACGGGAGCATGTCGCTCCAATACGTCAATTACGAGCTGGGCAAAGCCCGCTACACGCCGGACGAGTGCAGGCAGCTGGGGTTGACCTATGGGATGCCCTTCCATCTGCGTGTTCGTCTGCTGCGTAAGGATCAGGAGGAGGTGCAGGAGGATCGCATCTACCTGGGCACCATGCCCATCATGATCGGCGGCGGAGAGTTCATCATCAACGGTGCTGAGCGGGTGATCGTTTCGCAGTTGCATCGCAGCCCGGGTGTGGACTTCATCAAGGAACAAGCTGTGGGCGACCGCGCCCTGCACGCGTGCAGGATTATTCCTGAGCGTGGCAGCTGGATTGAGATCAACGTTACCAAGCGAGACTTGTTGGCCATCCGCATTGACCAGTCGAGCAAGATCGCCGCGACAACCTTCCTGCGGGCGATGGATCCAAAGTACTCTACGAACGAGGCTATCATCTCCGAGTTCTTCAAGACCAAGATGGTCAAGACCTCGTCCCTCAAGCCGGAGATGTACTCAGTCAGCACCATCGTCGATGAAGAGACAGAGGACATCCTGGTCAAGTCCGGCTGCCAGCTGGGCGATGCTGTAGCCCGCATCCAGGATTCTGACGCCAAGCAGATTCCAGTCATTGACAAGGTGGTCGATCCGCTCCTGCTCAATACTTTGGCTGACGATAGCTCCACGTCTTACGATGAAGCGCTGCTCAAGATTTATGCCCGCCTAAGGCCAGGCAACCCGCCGCAGCTCGAAAAAGCTAAGAAGCTATTCACCGAGAAGTTTTTTGACGACAACCGGTATCGGCTGGGCAAGGTTGGCCGATTCCGCATGAACCGCAAGCTCGATCACGGCGTCAACGACAGCGAAATGGTCCTCAAGGTCGAGGATATGATCGCCTGCCTGAAGTACCTTCTACTTCTTCGCACCGGCGAATCTCAGTACGCTGTCGATGACATCGATCACTTGGGCAATCGCCGTTTGCGCACCATCGACGAGCTGGCCGGGGACGAAATTCGCAAGGGATTCCTGAAGCTTCGCCGCACGGTCCAGGAACGGATGAGCATCAAGGATCCGGATCAGTTGGGCCGAATCGCCGAGTTGGTCAACAGCAAGTCAGTCAGCAGTGCCATTGATTTCTTCTTTGGGCGCGGCGAACTCTCTCAGGTTGTCGACCAAACGAATCCCTTGAGCCAACTGACCCACGAGCGTCGGCTCTCAGCCTTGGGGCCAGGCGGATTGAACCGTAAACGCGCCGGCTTTGAAGTGCGCGATGTGCACATTTCGCACTATGGTCGCATCTGCCCGATCGAATCACCGGAAGGTACCAACATTGGCTTGATCGCCTCTTTGGGTATCTACAGCAGCGTGGATGATTACGGATTCCTGGTCACGCCATACCGCAAGGTTGGCAAGAATGGCGAAGTCGCCAACACAACCACCAAGCTTCGTGCCGACGAGGAGATGCGCTATACGCTTGCCCCACCCGAGGCGCTGGTAGTAGGCCAAGACAAGCTGCGCAAGGGGGCGACAATCGTTCGTTCCCATGGCGAGTTGTCCCAAGCAGATTCCTCAATCGTTCACTATGTAGACATTTCACCGAAACAGACCGTAGGTGTGTCTGCTTCACTGATCCCGTTCTTGGAGCATGACGATGCCAACCGGGCGTTGATGGGATCGAACATGCAGCGGCAGGCAGTCCCGTTGATCAAGGTTCAGCCTCCGGTTGTTGCCACGGGAATGGAAAAAGCGGTTGCCCAATACAGCGGTATGGTGGTCAAGGCCCAGGAGGCAGGCAAGGTCACCTATGTGGATGCCGAGCGGATTATTATCAACAACACGGATGAATACGTACTCCGTAAGTTCCATGGCTTGAACGAGCGCACCTGCTTGAATCAAAAGCCACTGGTTAAGCTCAACGAGCGAGTCAAGGCGAATCAAATCATTGCTGACGGACCAGCGACCGCCAAAGGCGAGTTGGCCTTGGGTAAGAACGTGCTCGTTGCCTTCCTGACTTTCGATGGCTACAACTTCGAAGATGCCATCGTGATCAGCGAGCGGCTGGTCAAGCAGGATATTTTTGCCAGCATCCACATCGACGAATACGACGTGGAAGTTCGCGAAACCAAGCTTGGCCGCGAAGAGTTCACCTGCGACATTCCCAACGTATCGGAACGCGCCCTGCGAAACCTGGATGCCAACGGGATCGTCACCATCGGAACGCGGGTGTCAGCTCGAGATATTCTTGTCGGCAAGGTCAGCCCCAAGTCCAAGAGCGAGCTTTCTCCCGAAGAAAAACTGCTGCATGCCATCTTTGGTCGTGCGGGTGAAGATGTCAAAAACGACTCGCTCGAACTGCCTTCAGGAGAAGAGGGCATCGTCATTGATGCCAAGCATTTCAGCCGCCGCGTCCACATGACCGAGGAGCAGAAGAGCGAGCTGGCCAGAAGTATCGAGGAGTATTCCCGCGACCAGAATGCCAAGTTGATCGACAGCTTCAAGATGTTGTGTGAGGAGCTAGAGACGATCGTCGAACAAGGCATGATCGATCCGAGCACCCGCCAAAAGGTGGGTAGAAGTGATCTGCCGGAAGTTATCCTCGAACAGATCGAATCGTTTGGCGAGCAGGTTCAAGCCCGTGATCTGAAATGGATCAAGCCGGTATCCGCTAGGCCCGAAGCCCAAAAGATTGTGGATCGGTTTTGGCCTAGGATCGCTGAGATCGCCGAGGAGCGCGACCGCAAAGTGGACCAGATGAAGCGGGGCGATGAACTGCCCAGCGGCGTCCTGGAAATGGTAAAAATCTACATCGCCACCAAACGCCAATTGTCGGTTGGCGACAAAATGGCAGGCCGTCATGGCAACAAGGGTGTGATTGCCCGAATCGTTCCTGAGGAAGACATGCCCTTCCTTGAGGACGGGACGCCGGTGGACATCTTGCTCAATCCGCTGGGTGTTCCTTCGCGTATGAATGTGGGTCAGATTCTAGAGACCCATTTGGGTTGGGCCGCCAGCGTGGCCGGCTTCCAGGCGGTGACGCCGGTGTTCGATGGCGCCCACGAGGATGAGATTCACCAGGCCATCGAGGACAGCAATGAACAGGCTGAACGGCATCTTGCCGACCCTGAGATCGTCGCAAAAGCTGGCGAGAGCGGAGAGATTTTTGCCCATATGCCCCGCGGCGGAAAGATTGATCTATACGACGGGCGAACCGGTCTTCCGTTCGATCAGAAGGTGACTGTCGGGTTCATCTACATGCTCAAGCTGCATCACTTGGTTGATGACAAGATCCATGCTCGCTCGACTGGTCCATACAGCCTGATCACCCAGCAGCCCTTGGGCGGAAAAGCCCGTACGGGTGGACAGCGCTTTGGCGAGATGGAAGTCTGGGGTCTCGAGGCCTACGGAGCTGCTTACACGCTCCAGGAACTTCTCACCGTCAAGAGCGATGATGTGGAGGGCCGCACCAAGATTTATGAATCCATGGTCAAAGGGCAAAACACGCTTGAGGCAGGAACGCCTGTCTCGTTCGACGTGTTGTGCAACGAAATCCGTGGGCTTGGCATGAACATCCAGATGGAACGTAAGCGGGTGACCGGATGATCGGCGCCACCTGTTCCGATACAGGAGCGTCTACTATGGGCGACGTTTCCGAAGTTGAATACGATGCGTCGGGTTCTCCAGACCCGACAGAGTTGCTTGCCTTCTACGGGAGGCAGAACCACGCGACGACCCAATCTCTGGACAAGCTTCAGAGCATGGTTGACGCCAGTTTCTGTTTTGTTGTTGCCCGTCGTGGAGGCGAGATGATTGGCTTGGCTCGAGGCATTACTGACGGCGTGCGAGGCCATCTAGTGGAGTGCAAGCTGGACCCTTCTTGCCAAGGGCCTGCCTGCGTGACCCACACGGATGGACGGATCGAGCACGATACCGCCGGCATCGCCAGGGAGATGGCCCAGCGGGTCATTGCTGGATTCCGCGAGCGCGGCGTAGAGCGGGTTGATGTCTTAGCCCACGAGACGGAAGTGGATTTTTGTGCAGAACTAGGTTTCAAGAAGGCGGCTGGGCTGATGGTAATGAAGCTCAACCCCCAAGGCTGATGAATGCTCTGGTGGCGGCGCTCAACTGGAACCCACGGTAAGCGTTAAACGAATAGACGGGAAACTTTTGCGGCTAATGAGAGCACGTTTGAACAGATTGATCTTGACCGAATCTTCCGGCAGTTGGCATTGCCACCTCCCGGGACTGGTTGAGACTTGCTTTTCGATTCTGGGTGGCTTTCAAAGGCCTAACGAGAGGACCGGATAGTGATCGATAACATTTACGATCGAATCAACGACTACGGCAGCGTCAAGATTTCTTTGGCTTCGCCCAACGACATCCGCAGTTGGTCGTTTGGAGAGGTGAAGAAACCCGAGACGATCAACTATCGCACCTACCGGGCTGAGAAGGATGGCCTGTTCTGCGAGCGGATCTTCGGGCCTGACCGCGACTGGGAGTGCGCTTGCGGAAAATTCAAGGGCACCAAACACAAGGGCATCATTTGCGACCGTTGTGGCGTGAAGGTGACCCACTCCCGCGTGCGCCGCAAGAGGATGGGCCACATCAATCTGGCTGCTCCGGTTGTGCACATCTGGTTCTTCAAAGCAATGCCTTCCCGCTTGGGTGCCCTGCTGGAAATGAAGACCAGCTCCCTGGAGAAGGTGATCTACTTCCAGGACTATCTGGTCATCGATCCGGGCGACACGCCGTTGAAGCCAGGCCAACTGCTGACCGAAGAAGAGTATCGATTGGCTTTAGAGAACCACGGCAGCAGTTTCCGGGCGTTGATGGGTGCCGAGGCTGTTAGAGAGCTGTTGAACTCACTTGATCTGCATCTGCTGTCGATTGATTTGCGGGAAGAACTGATCAAGACCAACAGCAAGCAGCGCCAGCGAGATCTTTCCAAGCGTCTCAAGATCGTAGAATCGGTCAGTGCGTCTGAGAATGATGCTTCATGGATGGTCCTGGAAGTCGTTCCGGTGATCCCGCCCGACCTTCGGCCGTTGGTGCTGCTAGAGAGCGGCAACTTCGCCACCAGTGACCTGAACGATCTTTATCGCCGCATCATCAACCGAAACAACCGCCTAAAGAAACTGGTTGATCTCAACGCACCCGAGGTGATCATCCAGAACGAAAAACGGATGCTCCAGCAGGCGGTAGATGCACTCTTGGACAACGGTCGATGTCGCCGGCCTGTTCTTGGATCGAGTAACCGACCGCTCAAGAGCGTGACGGACATGATCAAGGGCAAGCAAGGTCGTTTCCGTGAGAATCTGCTGGGCAAGCGCGTAGACTATTCTGCCCGTTCGGTGATCGTGGTAGGCCCTAAGCTGAGACTGAATCAGTGCGGCTTGCCCAAGCCGATCGCGCTTGAACTGTTCCAGCCGTTTATCATTCGCAAGCTCAAGGAACGCGGCTTGGCCGATACGATCAAGTCGGCCAAGAAGATGCTTGAGCGACGCGATCAAGAGATTTGGGACATCCTCGAGGAGGTCATCCACCAGCATCCCGTATTGTTGAACCGCGCCCCAACCCTGCACAGGATGGGTATTCAAGCTTTTGAGCCTGTCTTGGTCGAAGGCAACGCGATCAAGGTTCACCCGCTGGTTTGCAAGGGATTCAACGCCGACTTCGATGGCGACCAGATGGCTGTCCATCTTCCGCTGTCCATCGAGGCCCAGGCAGAGGCCCACGTGCTCATGTTGAGCACCAACAACATCTTCAGCCCCGCCAACGGCACGCCGATCATGTCGCCTTCGCAAGACATCGTGCTCGGCATTGGCTACCTCTGTACCGACCACGTCAGCCCGAACATCCCTGAAGAAGAAATGCTCGCGTTCTCGTCAGAGATGGAGGCTGTTGCCGCTTACGAACAGGGCCGAGTCAAGATACATGACCGCATCAGGGTTCGCATCCAGCACAGCATGGTAGTTAATGGTCAAGATGAATCCTTTGAGGACACACCGGCAAACAAACGCGTTGTCACTACGCCAGGCCGGTTGATCTTCAACGACGTTCTGCCAGTAGGCATGCCCTATTACAACTATTTCATCAGCCAAAAAGGGGCAGCCCGAGTCATCGCCGATTGCCATAAGTTGCTGGGCCGTGGGGCGACGATCGACCTGCTCGACGATATCAAAGATGTTGGCTTTCGCTGGTCAACCCTGGCAGGCCTATCGATCGGGGTGACCGACCTGCGTATTCCAGATGCCAAGACCGGGATCATCGGAGTCGCCCAGAAGAAAGTGGATGGCATCCTTCGCAGCTACGAGAAGGGTGCTTTGACCGACATGGAGCGGTACAACCAGGTGATCGACGTCTGGATTCACGCTCGAGAGGCAGTTACCGAGCAGTTGATGATCGGCTTGCGCGGTGACCGTCGAGATGACGAAGGAAACGAAGTTGACATGGAGGGCGAAGTTGGTGCGCCCTACCTGAACCCCCTTTTCCTGATGACCGAATCTGGTGCTCGTGGAAGCGTGGATCAGATCAGGCAGTTGGCGGGCATGCGTGCCCTCATGGCCAAGCCATCAGGCGACATCATTGAAACGCCCATCAAAGCCAACTTCCGCGAGGGTCTAAACGTGCTGGAATACTTCAGTTCCACGCATGGAGCCCGCAAAGGCTTGGCGGACACAGCCTTGAAGACTGCCGACTCTGGCTACCTGACCCGGAAACTCGCCGATGTAGCCCACAATGTAATCATCAATGAAGAAGACTGCGGCACGATTACGGGCATCACCAAGGGCGCTACCTACAAGGGTGAGGAAGTTGATATTCCTCTGCGCCAGAGCATCAGCGGCCGGGTCGCCCGGGACACGATCCGCAACCCGCTCACCGACGCCCTGATTGTGGCTGAAAATGAGGTGATTAGCCCCGAGATTGCGGTCAAGATCGAGGATCTAGGCCTAGACAAGCTCCGTATCCGCAGCCCGTTGACCTGCGAGAGCAGGCTTGGCGTCTGTGCCCGCTGCTACGGCTGGGATATGTCCACCAGCATGTTGGTAGAACAGGGAATGGCCGTCGGTATTCTGGCGGCTCAGTCTATCGGTGAACCGGGTACTCAGCTGACTATGCGGACGTTCCACACCGGTGGCGTCGCCCACCGGGCTACCGTCGAAAATGAGTTGAAGAACGCCCAGGCTGGTACCGTCGATTTTGAAAATCTTCACGCGGTTCAGGTTCCAGGCGAAGATGGCAAGCAGAGGGCCGTCTCACTTAAGCGTAACGGAGAGGTTCTCTTGCGCGATGACAAGGGCCGCGAACTGGAACGGTACAAGGTGCCCTATGGAGCAGATATTCTGGTCAAGAAGGGCGAGGCCGTTGCTGCCCAAACGGCACTGGCCACTTGGGATGCCCACCTGACGCCGATTTTGGCTGAAGTCAGCGGGTTCGTCCGATTCCAAGACATCGCCGAAGGCGAGACGGTTCATGCCGAGCAGGAACGCGCCGATTCCAAATTCGTTGTCATTGAGCACAAGGGCGAAAAACATCCACAGGTAGTCATCGAGGACAAAGAAGGCCGCGTGTTGGACTACCACTACCTGCCGGTCAAAGCTCGCATCGAGGTCGACGAAGGCCAAGAGATTGTGCCGGGCGTGCTCCTGGCTCGCCAGCCACGGGCTATGTCGGGTACCCAGGACATCACCGGTGGTTTGCCGCGGGTCACAGAAATTTTCGAGGCTCGTCGTCCCAAAGAGCCGGCTGTTATGGCCGAGATTTCCGGCGAGGTTGAGATTCGACCTGACAAGCGTCGCGGCAAGATGACCATCATCGTCCGCAACGAATCAGGAATGGAAATCGAGCACCATGTGCCCCAGGAGAAGCAGCTCCTCGTTCATGCCAGCGACCGTGTAGAGGCGGGTGATCCGCTCATTGAAGGTCCGCTCGTGCCTCACGACATCCTGCGTATTCGCGGTGAAGAGGCGCTGCACGACTATCTCCTGAGGGAGATCCAGATGGTCTACCGCAGCCAAAACGTGACTATCAACGATAAGCACCTCGAGGTGATCGTTGGCCAGATGCTCAGCAAGGTGAAGATCGAGACTGCAGGTGATTCCCGGTTCCTGCCAAGCGATCAAGTGGACAAGTTCGCCTTCCTTGATGACAACATTCGGTTGAACGGCAGTGTATGCATCAGCGATGGAGGCGACACGGACTTGAAGGTGGATGCAACTGTCTCCAAGGCGGAGCTGAGCGAAATCAACGATGCCATCGACGAGGAGGGTGGCGAACCGGCTAAGGGCAGAAGGCCAAAGCCAGCCGCAGCCACCCCGGTCCTGCTGGGAATTACCAAGGCAAGCCTGTCGAGTCAGTCGTTCATCTCGGCTGCTTCCTTCCAGGAAACGACCAAAGTGCTTACCGAGGCAGCCCTGAGCAGCAAGGTCGATCCGTTGCTGGGTTTGAAAGAAAACGTGATTCTGGGGCACTTGATCCCTGCCGGAACGGCTTTCAAGCCATATTTGAAGATGGGCGTCAGGCAGGTCGGAGATCCGATTCCCGCACCAGAAGAGGTCGCAGCCGAGTCGGTGGGGCTGCCGGATGATGCCCAGACCGCTGAACTGCTTGCTGGAACGTTGATTCAGCCTTCTGAACCCCCAGTAGCGGTCGCAGCACCCGAACCCGCACCTACCCCTCCGGTCGACCCGATGGTGGGTGGGGAGGCATCTTCGCCTCCGCAGATGTAAGGGTTTTGCCAAATGCAAATGTTTTGCTAGACTATGTGGCTCGTCTCTACCCAAATGAGGACGGGCAGGAATAGTAGGAGTGGCGGCTGGGACCGCTGGACGAACGAGGAAAACGATGCCGACCATTAATCAACTGGTACGAAACCCCCGCCGCAAGGTGGTTAAGAAATCCAAGGTTCGCGATCTGGCACAGTGCCCACAGCGGCGCGGTGTTTGCCTGATCGTCAAGACCCAGACACCCAAGAAGCCAAACTCGGCTCTGCGCAAGGTCGCCCGTGTTCGGCTCACCAACGGCAAGGAAGTCACCGCCTACATCGGCGGAATCGATCACAACCTGCAAGAGCACTCCATCGTGCTGGTCCGGGGTGGAAGGGTACGCGATCTTCCCGGTGTGCGTTACCACATCATCCGGGGAACGCTCGACTGCTCGGCCGTTGAGGGTGACAAAGAAAACAGGCCTCGTAATCGGGGCAGAAGTAAGTACGGGGTCAAGAAACGTAAGTAGCCAATAGAGTCTCGCTCCGCCCTTATCTCAATGGGCGGGTGATCCTGGCGTCGGCAAGGCCCTAGCGCCGCAGGCGGCGTAGACGCGAATCGGCGGACAGTTCCGTTGGCCTGGGTAGGCGGCGGGTTTTTGTTGTAGCAATACAGAGAGCAAGAAACAATGGCTTACAAGAAGTTTACCGCATCGGTTCGACAGTTGAAGCCTGATCCCAAATACAAGAGCAAGCTTGTCTCCAAGTTCGTCAATTGCCTCATGTTGGACGGCAAGAAAACGGCAGCAGCAGGCGTGTTCTATGATGCTATGGACATCGTTGCCAAGCGGATCAAAGATGCACCGCCGCAGGAAGTCTTTGAAAAGGCGATTGATCGGGTCAAACCCAACATCGAGGTGCGCTCGAAACGGGTCGGCGGATCAAACTATCAGGTGCCCATCCAAGTGAACCGCAAGCGCCAGCAGTCGTTGGCCATCCGCTGGATTCTGCAGGCTGTCCGCGGCAAGAGCGGGAAGGCAACCTGCGAGTTCCTAGCCACAGAGATTTGCGATGCCTACAAGGGGGAGGGTCAGGCCATGACAACGCGGACGAATGTCCACAAGATGGCCGAAGCAAACAAGGCATTTGCCCACTTCGCCTGGTAGTCAATAGAGACAACTGAGGCGTGCCCACCCGCCATTTGTGGCGAACAGTGGGCACGCTTTTTTTGTGTCGAGCGGGTTCTCAAGGCGAAGGCAGCGACCAATGAGCCAGCCATCCGAATCGAGACTTTGATTGTTCGCAGTGCTTTGATCTGGCGGTTTCCTCATGAGCATCGACCTCAGCAAGATTCGGAACATAGGCATCGCTGCCCACATCGATGCGGGCAAAACGACCACAACGGAGCGCATCCTGTTCTACACTGGCGCTACCCATGCGCCCGGTGAAGTTGACCAGGCTACTACCAAGACAGATTTCGATCCGCAGGAGCAAGAGCGCGGAATCACCATATTTTCCGCTGCGGTAAGCTGCCCCTGGAACGCCTACACAATCAACCTGATCGACACGCCGGGCCACGTCGATTTCACCGCTGAGGTCGAGCGATGCCTCCGCGTGCTCGATGGCGCCGTTACCGTGTTCGATGCAAAAGAAGGTGTTGAACCTCAGTCGGAGACCGTCTGGCGCCAAGCTGACAAGTATCATGTCCCGCGTATCTGTTTCATCAACAAAATGGACAAGGTGGGGGCAGATTTTCAGGCGGCATTCGAATCGCTCGAAAAACGATTGGGCGCCCACCCCGTAGCCGTGCAGATACCGATCGGCTCTGAGAACAGCTTCGAGGGGATCATCGACTTGGTGGCCATGAAGGCCCTTTACTTCGACGAAGAGTCGAAGGGCAACATCATTCGGCGGGCGGACATCCCCGAGGCCCTCGTTGACGAGGCCGCCTACTGGCGCCACCAGCTCGAAGAGCAGGCCGCTGATTTATGCGACGCACTCATGGAGAAGCTCCTCGAAGAGCAACCCATTTCTGCAAATGAATTGCGGGCTGCGAGTAGGGGAGGCACTGTCGCGGGCAAGATCCAA
>JAJDDP010000135.1 GCA_029260235.1 Phycisphaerae bacterium
GAACCGAGTGCGGCAAAAGAGAACGTTCGTTGATTCATCATGTCGTTTCGCAGGGCAGATTGGGACTTACTTGAGCAAGTCGAAGGTTCGACGGGCGACGATGCGTTCCAAGAGCTCGGTGGAAAGCGCCTGCTGACCACACCATCGCTGCCAGTAGCCGTCGATCAGCGCGAGCATGTCGTCGGTCATGAAGGGCTCGATCTCGTTGCGGTAGACCCAGGCGATCCGCTTGCCGAGCCTGTAGCGATTCAGCTTCCCCGTGAATTTGCGCTGGTGTAGCTGAACCCCGCCACGCTGCTCGGAGACCATCACGGTCTCCCAAGGCTGTCCGGTGATCGCTTGCGCGCGTTTGCGAATGAGAGTCCCCAGTTCGCGGCTTGTTCGGTCCAACCAAGCCATGTCGGCAGCGACTGCTTGCCGATACTGTGCCTCGGCGCGTTCGCTCGCCTCGATGAATTGCGCTTCTAGCGTGTGAGTTAGCCCTCTGTCGGATTCATCGTCTTCCAGCTCCTCCAGAAGACGGGGCGGCGCTGGCGAAGGCTCGATGCGCGCGATCATTCGGTCTTCGGCTCGGTGCTGAGCCCCATGGGAATCTCGACTTGGTCGGACCCGCATGGTTTGGCGCGGTCGTGAAATACGAGATTTTTTCGTCATGGTTGGTGCCGGTGAAGAGTGGACGGACAGGCATGGAGTTCGCCCGTCCGTCCTATTGCAACTACGCTGCGGTCAACGTTTCTAGCCGCCTCTGGTAATGCCGAGTCTTTCTGTCGGCGTTCTGCACCCGTTTTTCCCAGAGCTGGCGTTTGGCCAGCGCGGCCTGTGTTTTCTTGAGCAGCCGGTCCTGGTACGTGTTCGATTGCTCAGTCCACCGGCTGATCCGAGAACGAAGCTCCTCATCCGAATAGCGCTCGGATGTCTTCTGCCTCGTAGCCTTAGGTTTCTTCGCCGTTCCGTTGTTGCCCATCGGCTCCGCCGGAACTTGGTCGTCACCGTTGATGTCGCTGGCTTCCGTATTCGCGTCTCTGGCGGCCCGATCCCAGTTCAGCAGGACGCGAGTCATGCCCTCCGGGTTCTCGGTATGATCCGACAGCTCCGCATAGAGTTGCTGCCGGATCAATGCATCCGTCCAGTCCTTGCCCTCGCTGGCTGCCTTTTCCTTGGCCTGCTCGCGAAGCTGCTTGGCCTGCTCGATCATGTTCATCCTTTTCTCCTTGGTTAGCTGCTCCCGTTCCATCAACACGAACCTCGCCGTCGGCGCAGTCGCGCTGTCCTATCGATCGTTTGTTTTCCTGGATTTCCCCGAGGGGATGAAAGGAAGTTGAGTAGTGATCGTAGGCAAGCCAACCGATCTGCGTCCAGTCAGCCTTCTGAGTTTTTCCCAAGTTCGGGTTGTTGAAGGCCAAGAAAATGGAGGCGCTTCCTGTGGTTTGGAGTCCGAGGGAGGAAAGGGGAGTTTATTGCTCCTGTGGATGCGTGGGATGACATGGGAGGCTGTTTGCCGCCGATGTAGAGGGATTGGATGAACGCCCCCGGTGAAGCCGTTGTGGGACCGGTGATTAGGGCCATCGTCCGTATTTGGCCATCGAGTCCGTTGATCGACATACGTATTCGGCTACCTGTTCTCGATAGCGCTCTCGTTCCACCCAGCGGTGTTCCTTGTCCTGCTGCTGGTCCGCCTCAGCGATCATCTTTCGGACCTTTTTGACTGGGAGGCCAAATAGTGCGGCGACGACAAGTTCAGCCAAATCCTCCATCCGTTGGGTTTCAGTCTGCGGCTTTGGCTTTGCGAGCTGGTGATCGCCGGCCTTTTGCCGCAACTCACTTCGCCGAGCGCGGAGCTGGGAGAGATAGCGCTTCCGCTGACCGATCTCTTTGGCGAGATCCCGGCGCTCTGTGCCCGTTGTTGTGGTCAATTCGTCTTCGGCCACAGCGAGAACCTCTTCAGCTTGCAGTAGCTCGCGCTCCACGCGCACGAGTTCTCGTGCGGCTACTTGCCGTCGTGCCATCTTGTTCTCTTGAATGGGGTCGTACGCGCCGGACTTCGGCGACGTGCGATCGTTCAGCTGTTCGTGCAGATTAGGCGTCGAAGGTGGGTTGAAAAAACGCCTTTACTAACGGTGTCACGTCAGGCTGCTTGAAACAAAACATAATAAACCGGGTGCAGCTTTTGAGCCTCTGAGATTTCCGTATGCTCAAGAATGTTGCCCAAATATGCTCTGCTGGCGGAAGAGTCCCGTTGGTTTGGCTCTTTCGACGGTCTTGGTCACCGTCCGTCGGTCTCGAGTTCGGCACATGTTTCAATGCGATCGCTAGATCGATAGTGCATCCAAAATCGAGTGCACCAGCGGACGCACTTCGCCGCTTACCAGGTCCAGTGCATCGCGTGCGGGCTTGTCGCCAGCAAGCTCGACCGCAAGCAACCGCTCGCATGACTCCCGAGCGTGATCGGAGAGTGTGCCCGCCTCCGACAGCAAACGAAAAGCCGATGCTTGCTGATCAACGTTCGATTCGTGATGGAGCGCCAGGCTCTCCATCGCTTTGGTGGCCGCAATGTCGCGGGCAAGTCGCGCGATAATCGGAAATGCGATGAACGAGCAAGTCGTCTGGTCGGGGTTCGACGTCAGCACATCTGCCAGATCACTCTGGAGCT
>JAJDDP010000136.1 GCA_029260235.1 Phycisphaerae bacterium
CGAATCCGAATTGATTCGTGCGCTCCAGCGTATTGCTGGTACTCCGCCGGCACGTCGTAGGTCTTGGGCGTCTTGCCTCGAGTGATGATCTTGTATCGCTCCCAAAGAAGAGGCTCCTTGTCCTGCGTAAATTTCGGATCAAGGCCTACAAGGTAGTAATTGTGATGATTCAAGTAGAAGCATGCCGTAAAGATATCCCAGTCGTCAGCAAAGACGATGTCTCCCTGACTTGAATCTGCCTTGAGAGCATCCATCGCTCCATTCAGCGCTGCGGCATCGAATTTAGGTTTCATCTTGCTCTGAGTGCCGGCCCACAGAGGTTCGCCAAGGCCAAAGAAGATGAACACGAACACTACGCCCATTACGGCAGCGGAAGATCTCCGGGCAAACGCCAGCCACACCGATACCGTAGTCTCTTCATCTCGGTTCACAGCCCTTCTGCGCCAGGCGAGGACTAACAGGTACCCGCCAAGCATCAGCAACCATGACCGCCAGTGCGCCTCGATTACAGGCCATCGCACTTGGGGGCTTTTAAGAGTGAGCCAACCCACCAGCCCGACAGCCAGCAACATCAGCACGCTTGCCGAAGAAATGACCATCCGCTGCCTGGCATTGTTTTCCCACAGGTCGTCATACCAACGGGCGATGCCGTTCAGCGCCGGACGGACCATCAAAGCAGCGGCGAGCAGAGCAAAGGGAGGCCAATATTCAACGAAGCGGCGCGACTTAAACATCAGACCGCCAAAAACCAAGCTGATCAATAACACAGCCATCTCGCCTGCGCTGAGCCTCGGGCCTTGCCGAATCCGCAGCACCAGCGCAACCAGGAAGGGTATCAATGTTAAGGACATATGCTCAGCGACCCACCATGTATCCTGATACGGCTTCCACTCTCTGCCCACGCTGATGTCGGCAGCTAGTCCTGTTCCCAGAATCTGCAGCTGGAGGAACTCAAACATCCCCATGAAATAGGGATAAGCCCCAATGCCCAGCATCCAACCAGCTACCGTCCACAGCACGAGACGCCAGGACACTCGGTCTCCCCGCTCGCCCAGAATTCCAGCCACCGCGAAACAGACCACCATCAACGGCCCATACACCACTGCACCTAGATACAACTGCGTGAACAACGCCAAGCCAATACCACTCCAAAAGTAGCGCCGCCGGAGCATCAGAAAGACGAGCACCAACATGCCGATCAATGCCGGAGCGATAGCACGAACATAGGCGTGCCTCAAAAAGAACTGCTGCGGCATGAGCAAGTACAATGCCAGCCACAGCCAGCGGCAGCGCACTCTTTGTGACATTAAAATGAGTTGAAAGAGCGTAAGCGAGGCAGCGAAGAAAAAGGTCATAGCCCAACGACCGCCCGCCAACGCATCACCACCCATCATCTTGGCCCCATAAACGAAGGGCACCAACAGAACGTGGAATCCGAAGTGGTGGCTGATGAAGTCTCGGTTGATGCGGTTGAAATACACCCTTTGGAGCCAGGGGAAATCTTTGCTTGCGCCCAACTCCGGCAATAACTCACCCATCTTGACGTGGTACCAGGAGTCGTTGCCCGACACTCCGCCAGCCGCGGCGGTTTCTGCGTAGAGGAAGTGCATGAACCCCAGGCCAACGATGAAGACGGCGATCAGTTCGAGCGTGTATTCTGACTTCCACCAAGGCTTGAGCGGAGCCTCCCGCCAGAACGAATCAACCCCGTCGAGCCTCGGAGGGCGCAACCATGTACCGACAGCATCATCGTGGGCGGGCTCAGAAGACATGGATCAGGCGACTTCCACCAAAATTCACGCGCCTCCGGTCTTGAGGAAACCGACACTTGATTGAAAAATGGTCTCTGCCGCCCGTCCGTGCTCGTCGGCCGCCTCTTCTTCTTCGAGGTCTTGCAGATTCGCCAGGCACATCGGACAGCCAACCGCATCGAGATGAAACCGCGTATAGGAAAGCCACGGCTCTTCCAGTAGGTCCAGCAGGTGGGCTTGGAGCGTACTCCGTTTGAGGCAGGTAAGTCGACGCTCCCGCCAGACGCGGGCCACGGTCACCTCAGCGGTATCCTCTGCCAGGGAAGCCAATTCCTTGTCGTCGGCTTGGCCTAGGAATTTTTGGAGTTTTTGGATCGCCCTGAACTTAACGCCGGCCACTGCTTTTTGATCCATGTCCAGCAGCTCAGCTACACGCAGATTTCGCCAGCCGCCATAGAAGACTAACTCAATGACTTGCAAGTCATCGAACGCCTGTCGATCACGCAGCTCATGAATCAAGCGCCTCATCACGGTCGCCAAGAGTTCGCCCTGCGTCTTGGCTGCTTCGGCTTGGACGGCGGCGTCGCTGGGCGTCTCACCCTCTTCTGGGATAATCCGATCCCACCAGTCCTCGTCGTCAGCCGGAGCATTGAGGGCTTCGATCTTCTTGCTGCGCAGTTGATCGTAGAGCTTGTACCTCAGGATAGTGAACAGATAGGTTTCCAGTGACCGCGATGAATCGAAATGGGCCAGCGAATGGGCAAAGCCGATGAACGCCTCTTGAACTAGGTCTTCGGCATCAGAGAACCGGGCCGTCCGCGAGCGGGCAAACGCCAGTAGGCGACCCTCGTAGCGGCCAATCAACTGGCGCCAAGCGTGCTGATCACCTTCGCGAATCTGTTCGACGAGAAACTCGTCCGCACTTGCACCCGTTGACGACATGCACCGGCCACCACCAAGAGAAAGATTGTTCGGTCAAGCCACATGGTATGTCATGTTCGAGAACCATGCCACCAATCGCACATGGAATGCCCGGGAGGCATGGGCATGGATCGCCGCCAGTGGCATCAGACATCCGGGTCCTCGGCGGGACTATCACTGGCCTGGGCGTACTCTCTCGGCCGGTCGGCGTCATCGGTGACGGGGGCTTGATCCCGCAAGGGAGCAGAGGCTGAGGGCAGAACTACGAACTTAGGCCGTTGCCGCTTGGCCGGCGTGACTAAGAGAATCACAAAGAGGAGTGAGCCAAAGATTAATGCCACGACGGCTGGGTCGCGACCGTCGCCGTGCGAGCCAAAGATTTCGGCAGAATCGGGCATCGACAGCATGGTGATCATCGACCCTGCCACATTCATCGAAGCAGCCATCAGGAACGGTTTCACCGTTTCTTGCCAAAACCCATTACGCTTACGCAGGGTGGTCTTCCGCAGCGCGAAGACCAACCACGAGAAACAGGCGATACACCCACAGGTCAGCGCCATGATGTCGCTGTAGTGCATTCGGAGTGCAGCGTCACTGCCGCCAGGAACATGGTTCGACGATTTTAGGATCACCAGAACGAACGTAGCGATCATCCCGCCGGCCAACAGGAACGCCAACAGGCTAAAGAACGCTCGACCTATGCTGGACCTAGCCCGGGCGAGTGGTGCGTTTGAACCCATCGAAGCACCCTTGACGCGCTGTCCAACGGGGATGCCTTCGGGGATGTCTTCAGGATTCTCCACCATCCCGGGCGAAGCGTATGCCTTTGCAGTCTTGGCTCCAAAGGCAGCCATGGTGACCGCGGCGCCTGCCTCCTCTGCCACCGCCGTGAGCGACGCCTCGGCTGCTTCTAACCCTAGAGCCCAGTTATTCTTCTTGCTTGGATCGCCTTTCTTGGCTTCCCGGCGCGAAGCTCGGGTGCTAGATTCAGTCACTGGCCGCAGATGGGCGAAGCTGAATTCCGGCCAGGCCCACGCAATCGCTTGAACACTCAGAGCAGAAGCACCCGCAGCAGCCGCAGCCATGAAGGCGAACTCCTCCGCTTCAAAGATCTTGGCGATGATGAAAGCGGCAAATCCGGCGAAGATGGCACTGCCTATTGATAGATCGCCCTCAGCCCCGTTACGAATCTGCTTGTCCCAAGGAATGAGAATGGTCGCAATCAGCAAGGCAGCCAAGACAGCCAGGCCGGCATCCTCAGAGCCGTCTGCGAAGATCGGCAAGGTTGCCAAAAACAGTAGAGGCAGGCAGCAACCAAGAAGAATAATGCTCGTCACCCATCGGGGATTTGCGCCCCCAGGCCCAGCGGCACCCAGCCAGCGAGACCCCATCACCCCGATGCAGATGCCCAGAGTCTGGAGCATTGCACATAGGCCACCAAGAGCCCCCATCCATACCGGGTCTGCTTTTGCGGACGCATAGCTTCCCACCGAAATACCGGCCCCGGTCGCCAACCCCACAGCCATCACGACCGCCAGCACGATCCGGCGGAACCGTTCCTTGCCTTGAATGGGCGCCTTTTGTGGGGGAAAGTCGCCCGGTGATACCGGCTGCTGAGCTTGTTCGGCGGCGCGCCTATGCCGACGCCCGCCGGCTAGCTTGTCCAGCTTCTTCTCGATCTTGCTATCGATCTGATCGAACCGCTTTTTGAGGCGGTGGCCAACCCCAGAGCCACGCTGGGGCGCAACCCACTCGTGGGCTTTGCCTGCCGCTGGAGATACAGGGATAGCTGGAAGGATCGACTCAGTGGGCCGCAATGGATTCGGTGACGGCATCGGTGAATCGGCCTGGTTGTGAGCGACGTGCCGGGCGGCAGCACTCAAACTGGTCGGGTTGAAGCCCGCAACCGATTGACGAACATCATCCACCTCGAGCAGGTCATCAACCATCTCATTGACCGATTGGTATCGATCTTTGGGATCTTTCTCGAGCGCTTTGCGAATCACCTGAGCAAACGGAGCTGGCAGGCTTTGAACTTCAGGTTGCTCGGTTAGGTGCTTCATCAACACTTCGCCGAGGCTGGCCCCCTCGAAGGGGACCTTGCCCAGGAGCATCTCGTAGAGCATTACGCCCAGGGCGTAGATGTCGATACTCCGCGAGTAGTTTCCGCTGCCGACTTCAGGAGCCATGTAGTGCACGGTACCGACACTGGCCGTCTGCGCACTGTGCCGAGACACGGACATGGCTTTGCTTAGCCCGTAGTCGCCGATCTTCACATAGCCTTCGTCATAGAAGACGTTGCCCGGCTTCATGTCGCGATGAACGATCCCGCGATCATGCAGATAGCCAAGGCCCTTGGCAATTTCCCGGACGAAGTAAGCTGCCTTTTGTGGTCCCAATCCATCCGGCTCGGCGATCAGCAGGTCGCGTAGCGATGGGCCTGAGACATATTCCATGATGATGAAGTATTCGTCATCGGTGCTCTTCTTCACATCGAAGATGGTCACCAAGTGCGGGCTTTTGAGATTCATGCAGTGCGAAACGCCGCGGAGCTCCATGTCCGGATTGTTGTGCAGGTACTTCAGGCCCACCTCGCGACCACCGTCGCTGATGGCGTAGTACACCTCACCGAAACCGCCCCGCCCCACGCCCCGCTGAATGGTGAAATCATCCAGCGGTCGATCACCGTATTTATATTTGTATGCCACCGTTGGCGCCCTTCCGTCTTACCTTGCCCACTACTGCTCGTTCATACCGATGACGAATGCTGACAACTAGACGCGTCGCCGGATCAAATCATTCGCTGCCCCGGTATCCGGGCCTCCCAGGGGCGAATCACAAAACTGACTCCGCACAGTTCCATCGATTCACCCAGCACAATTGGGCGTGCTTCGCTCTGCACGCCACGCACCGAGTCGGGCCGAATCCACAGCCGCCCTGCCCGCTCGAACAAGAGCAGACTTCGCTCTGCGGTCGGGCAGGTAACATGCGTATTGGATCCGTGACCCACCATGGCTGTCTGCCGAAACAAGACCACGCGGCGAACATCGCACGGCGCCTTGGTCGAATCGCTCAAATCCAGAACGGCTGAGTTGCTCTTGCGATTGGGCAGCCAGAAGGCGAATTTCGCCCTTCGAGCGAGCACAATCTGATCGCCAGTTCTCAACAATTGTTGCCGAACCGGCCGGCCGCCCACCTCGACATCACGGGCAGCATAGAGGAAATAATCGTCTTCCAACCGGGCGATGTCAGCATGCCGTTCTGAAATATCCGAGAACACTGCCAAGTCAGCCGGCTTGGACGCAGCCGCCCTGCCTATGGAAAGCCTGATTCCACGATGGATCAGATAACTGCCACCACCGTCAACGAGCATCAACAACTGCTCGGGAAGCCCACCGCTTCCACATTGCGGCTGCAATGCGACGGTCTCATCCAACGACCGTGGAGATCCAGGATCGGTAGGAATCTCGTCGCCAAGCCCAGCCTCAGGGGTTAGCTGTCGCCCCAACGGGCCGGTGCGCAGCGCCAGCAGAAGATCGTCCAACTGCCGCACTTGCTTGGCATTCTTCTGCACCCACCCCGCCTTGGGCATCAAGTTCCCCAGGCGGATAATCTGATGCAGCAAGCGATCATAGTCTTGCGTTTGCATCGACTTTACCGCCTGCTCAGCCTGCGAAAGGATCTCAGCCAGTTCGCGTCGCTGGATCGAGTTCTTGGCAATGTCGCCCAGGCTGCGCAGGTCTTCTCCCGCTCTGGCGATGCTACCTGCCTCTAGACTGACGCGGACAAGCCTCAACACCTCAGCCGAAAGTTTAGCCTCAATCTGAGCAACGCGGACGATGTGCGGGCTCAACGCCTTGGCCCGGTTGAAGCGCCCTATCGCCGCCCGAAGTTGTCCAGACTTGATCAGTTGTTCAACCTGATCAAGTTTATTCTCAGCTTCAATCTGCTTGTCTTCTGCACTCTGTCGCAGCACCTGAGCATCGAGGTCGCGGGCGCTGACTTCTTCGAGCAACCGCTGTCCACCAGCCAACGAACCCCGGTTGATTCGTCGCCGGGCAGCTTCTAACCGTAGACGCCTGGAATTGGCCTTGCGCATCTCCTCTTCAGCCACGATCTGTACTTGCTCACGCAGCTCAGCCACTTCGCTCGTGCGGGATCCGTCTGCATCGGCCTTGGTCAGATCGAGCAGCGCTTCGGCATACCGATCAGCCTTGAAATGCTCCTTGGACCGCTCGATGAATTTCAATGAAAGCTTGGCAAGCACCGCCGCCCCTCGGCGATTGGCCCGCAGGTCAGGCTCGGTGGCCATTCGGAAAGCTTCGTCGATCCGCCCGGCCTTCAAGGCATTTTCAGCCGCTTTGAGACGAACCATCAAGAGGCGATTGAACATCACGAACTCCTAGGCCAAGTACCGACTGCCGATCTGCAGCCTCCCCAGGGGATTCGCAAACCAACCCAATCTATTCTCAGCGATACGCCAGGAAATCGCTAGAAGCGGTCGTTTCAGTCCGGGATTAGCGGCATGCAGGTCCGCTCGGCAGGCCTGGTGACTCCAAGTTCCTACAGGGCAAGTAGTTATGGGCTGTTTTCGGAGCATTGTCGAATCGAACGGGCGGACCAGAAGATTGGACGTGCTTGATGCTTCCACCGCCAAGTGAGAGTTGTGCCCCTCTCGCGTATTCTGGGGAAACGAACGAGAATGAGTGCGCATGCGCTGGATTGCTCCGGGATGCGGACCGATCGCTCAGGTCGCATGCCCGTTATTGGGAGTCTCGTCTATGTTCTCGTTCTTCAAGAACAAACCGGAGCTCCAAGAGTCATCCATGACTCTCGGCATGGAGGATTTGGAGCCGTTTCTTCAGCGTGTCGCGAATCTCATTCCTAGAGGTTTCGGCCAAACCGAAATATCCCAGGTAATGCGCACCGCCAAGGGCATGGCCCTTGATGAGGAACAATCGATGGAATTCTCCATCGAGTTTGAAGGCAAGCGATCAACTTTCATAGTCGAGATCTTCATGGACGACATCGATACACCCGACCCATATTTCTTCGCTCCGCCCGCCCTGGCAACAGCGATTGGTCAGGAGTATGTTCTCTTTAGCGAGGAACGAGGAATGTGAGAAACTGCGATCCCCAGCGTCACGTTTCCAAACGCCCCTAATCTCAGGCCTGTGTGCTCGCCCGCGACTGCGGCTAGGCGCGAGTGGGCCGCATTGCTGCTGCACAGGCGAGAGTTGAGTAGCAGCCTCGCCTTTGGTACGCTCCGACTAGGTGATCCTGGGCCTCTAGTTCCGAATGTGAGCAAACGTGCCAAGACTCAAAACAAAGTGGTATCAGGCTGGCTTGCGGTTTGAGTGTTCGCAGTGTGGGAACTGTTGCGGCGGAGCTCCGGGTTACGTTTGGGTCACGCGCGACGATGTTAAGAAGATCTCCGAGTTCTTAGGCAAGAAGGATGGCCAACTCGATAAATCGCAGATTCGCCGAGTGGGCCTTCGCCATAGCTTGACCGAGAAGCCGGGTGGCGACTGCATCTTCCTCAAGAGGGAAAACGGCAAAAGCATGTGCGGCATCTACCCGGTCAGGCCCATCCAGTGCCGGACTTGGCCATTCTGGGGCGGCAACCTAAAGTCGCCCGATTCATGGAACGAAGCTTCAATCGGTTGCCCCGGCATGGGCGAAGGCAAACTCCACAACTTCGTCCATATCGAAGAGCTGCGGATCAAGACCTAGCCCGTTGCGGCGAGCAGTTCCAGCCCTATAGTTGCGTAAGCCAAATGAACCACGAACTCGACAAGTTTCAAGTCTTGGCACCTCCTTGCCCAGCAGTTCTTCGTGTCTTCATGTCGTTGTGGTCAGCAGTTTTTTCAGCTCTATCGATTCCAGATGAGACGTTGATTCGGGCGGGTCGCCATGAATAGGCCGGTCGATCTTCCACTTGCTGACATCGTTCGTTGTGCGAACAATGCCGAGTTCGTCGCAGCCGTGGAAGAACTGTTTGCCGAACTAGACGCCGAAATCGCAGCCCGCAATCCCGTTTGCACCAATCGCGGAGCGTGCTGCTCTTTTGGCGAATTTGGTCACCGCCTCTTCGTCACCCCGGTTGAATTAGCGTACTTTCTTGCCCGGGTGGATGGCCCGATCCGGCCGCCTGAGAGCCGGGATCACTGCCCCTATCAATCTGGCGGAAAGTGTACAGTCCGCACGCCCAGGCCAGCAGGATGCCGAATCTTCTACTGCGATCCGAATAGCCAATCGTGGCAAGGGCCTGCCACCGAGCAGGTCTTGGCGAGAATCAAGGACTTGCATGTCCGATTCGATCTGCCCTACGCCTACGCAGACTGGACAGACTCGTTGACCCACTTGGCAAGTCAGTTGACAGACCGCCCGACCAAGCCCTAACATGGCGGCCGATCCATTTGGATCGCGGTGCAGCCATGCTTCTAGGCGGGGTTGCTCTTGCAGGTTTCAACATTGCTGAAGCGTATTTTGGAGCGTGGATATGCGTCGTTTGCTCTGTTTTTCTCTGACGGTAGCACTGCTGGCTGCTCTGTCCGGCTGTGTTCAGCTGTCCAAGGAATCGCTGGTGATCAACCGGTCCGCGACCCGCGGCCTGACCCAAGACCGCACCATGACCGAGAGTTACACCGAGCAGATGCACCGCATCAATTCGGTAATCGACCACGACGCCGCCGCGTTGGTTGAAGACATCGACCTCTTGTGGCAGCGGGATCGCGTCGCCCGCTTGACGCGTTGGCACACTCATTAGAGTGGAGATCAGCACATACAACGGATGAACTTGAACGCCGGGGCGACACAAACTGCCTCGGCGTTTTTCTTATTGGCGCGGTTCAAACACGATGCCTGATAACGCTCGCTCTAGTGACCCGGCGCATTCACCCTCCACAGGGGAAATCCGCGCCCGCGTTGGCCAACATTGGGAGGACGCCGCCGATGGCTGGGAACGGTGGGAACCCCACTTCCTCGCCGGCGCCTGGCCCATAACACAAAGGATGCTTTCGGTCTTGGACTTGTCACCGGGTGATCGGGTACTCGATGTTGGCTGCGGACTGGGAGACCCCGCCCTCTCGATCGGCACAGCTGTGCGTCCACACGGATCGGTGTTGGCCATTGACCTTTCGCCTTCCATGGTGGCTGCCACCTTGCGGCGGAGCGAACTGCTCCAAATTGACAACATCGCCTGCCGAACCGGCGCAGCTGAAGACGTGTCCCGCGACGACGGGCCTTTCGAGGCCATCTCTGCCAGATTCTCGATCATGTTCATGCCTGACATCGACGCTGGGTTGAACCATCTTCGTAGCTTGTTGGTACCAGGTGGGCGCATAGCGGTGGCCGCGTGGAGGCCTCACGCTGAAAACCCAATGTTCGCGATTCCGCATGAACAGGTTTCAAAGTTCATCGACCTACCAGCCCCCGATCCCAAATCGCCCCACCCGATGAGGCTCGCCGAGGACGGAGAATTGGTTACTGCACTCAGCACTGCCGGATTTGTGGATGTTCAGGTAGAAAAAGTGCCCATGTATCTCTTTGCCCAAACCGCCGAAGAGTACTTATCCATGATCGAGGCGATGTCCCCTACGCTCATTCAAGCCCTAAAGTCGCTCCCCTCTGGGCAGGAGGATCAATTCCGAACCGGATTCCTTTCGGCGGTCGCCTCGTATCAATCAGGCCCGGTTATTCGCGTTCCCGCCACAGCCCAGGTTGGCTGGGCATCTGTGTGACCCGCTGGGGCTTGGCAACAGCCTTAGCTCCGCACGACCATTTCATTGGACACCTGTAGCTGCGATACTATGGCCGTGTTGCAGTACGGACGTTCATTGAAAGGAAACACGCCATGCAGCAGTCAAGAACGCGCAGTGTGGGACGCTTCAGCGATGGAATCGTGAAACTGCCCGGGGCGACGGGGCTGCGACGAATCTTGGCACTAGCTCTTATTGTCACCGGCATGCTTCATTCAGGATGTGCCACTTCTACAGGCAGCGGAGGGGGCAGTGTTGCCGACAGCGGCGGTGGTTCTGACAATGATGACACGACCACGCCTCAAGGCGCCGAGAGAGAGATCGAAGAGGCTGACATCATCAAGGAGCAGGACGGCTACTTCTACATTGCCAATCCATACAAGGGCCTGCGAATCATCGACGTCAGCGCCATCGAACGGCCCGAGCTGGTCGGCGGCGTAGCCGTCATGGGACGAGGTGTCGAGCTGTTCGTCGATGACGACCGCGCGTTCATGATCACCAGTGCAGACTTTTTCGCCTGCGCGGGCAAAGCTGTCTCCTTTGAAGACGCCCAGATAGCCGACGCCCTGTTCAATCCTGACTACGAGGGAAGTCGCATCACCGTAGCCGATGTTTCCGATCCAGCCGCACCATTCGAGATCGCTCACTTCGACATGGACGGCTTCATCACCGCGACCCGTCGCGTGGGCAACATCATCTATGCTGCCGGAAATTTTGATGACACCTTCGATTCAGGAGATGATGCAGATGACCTACCCACCAATGGCCCGCCCGACGATTCGGGTGATGAACCGCCATTGCCATCTTCAACCGGCGTAGCCATCACAGTTTTCGAGGACGGCGATGTGGCTGAGGCTACCTCGCCTGCGGGCATCAAAGCTCAGTTCCGCGTCGACGAACTGTTCCAAGATGCTGGCCCAAATCCGACGGTGCAAACCACGGTGACCGATGGGAATATCCACAGCGATTACGCCGGTATCCCTGATGCCATCGCCCTATTGGCCACAGCGTCCTTCGAGGGCACGATCCCTGACGGGCAGACGCGGGCCAGCGTGATCATCGAATTCGATGCAGCCCTGTTGCCGGGTCTGGCGGAAACGCCCGATGACTTGGCTGTATACCGATTCGATGACCAGACACAGCGCTGGCAAGCAGCAGCCACCAATTTTGTGGGAATCAGCGGCCCAAATGGCGTTGCGAACGACTTTGGCTACCTGATCGTCCAAGCGACGGGCAACATTCGCTGCTGGGCGACGGTGGATCGCCTTGGCGACTACGCCGTGGGCCTGAGATTCAGCGATGAACTTGTGCTGACCGTTGCAGATGCAGCTGGAGGGCAAGTGACGGTCGAACCAGACCAAGCTGTCTACGCGTACGGGCAGACTGTTACCCTGACCGCGCTGCCCGACGCGGGGTTCGTTTTTTCCGAGTGGGTCGGCGCAGCGGCGGGCCTTGAAGAAATCGAAGCGGGCACCTTAGAGTTCGTTCTCACCGAAGACACGACCGTCTCAGCCGCGTTTGTTGACGAGGCCTCCATCGTGACTGGACCTGCTGTGTTTGTCGTTTCCATCGACATATCCGATCCCGATGACATTCGTATCGTTGACCGCGTCAATGTGGCCGGCGAATCGCTCGACATCCATGTGACCGCCAACGCGATTTACGTTCTGGGCGACGATCCAGACATGGCGAACACTACGCGGGTCACCTATGTGGACATTTCCGATCCGGCTGGCACGGTGTTGGAACGCGATAGCTTCCGAGTTCCTGGGAACATCGGCAGCCGCTTCTTTGCAAGCGAATTTGAGGACACTTTCCGGATTATCACTGAGGACCGCAGCCTGACATTCAACCCCATCGTAGCCCTCTACCTGTACGACATCATTGACCCCGATGACGTCATTCGCGTGGGCCGTCTGACCATCGAGACCGGTGAATCACTCCGCAGCGTGAGATTCGACGGGGACCGGGCCTACGCGGTGACCTTCCTGAGGATCGATCCGCTTTTTGTGCTCGACCTTGCTGATCCGGAAAACCCGAGGGTCGCCGGTGAGCTGGAAGTCCCGGGCTGGTCCACGCATCTGGTCCCTCTGGGTGATCGCCTGGTTGGCGTTGGCTTTGACGACGCAGCCGGACTCCGCCCAGCCGTGACCCTTTACGATGTGGCTGACATTGATGACCCGCGACGGCTGTCCCGCGTCGTCCTCGGCGAACGGTGGACCTTTGGCACCACCTCTGAAGCTACGGTGGACGAGAAGGCGCTCCAAGTATTGGAGTCCGAAGAGCTGATATTGATCCCCTTCAGCAGCTTTGACGCCGACCAAGGTCTCTTTGTGGAATCCCTGCAATTGATCGATTTGCGCGCTCGAACGATATTGGAACGCGGCTTCATTGAACACCGAGGCTTGGTTCGCCGTGCGGGTGTCACTGATACGCGACTTTGGATCCTCTCGGACGAGGCCTTTCAGGTAGCTGACATCGATGACCGCGACGAAGTAGCCCCGATGGACGTGCTCGACATCATGAGTGAGCAGGAGCTGCTCGATGCGGGGCTAGCCGATTGTGTAGACTCCGCCCGGTTCGGCGGACTTCCAGTCGATGCTTTCTTTTTCGGGTCTGGGGACGTGATCTTTCTCAGTGGACGCGGGCCTTGTGGCGTCGGTACGCTTGGGGCAATGTTCGTCCTCCTGGCTGCCTTTGCCCCGAGGATGATCCGACGACGCTGAGATGCCCCTGTACGAGCAGGTGACGCGAATCCCAGGCCAGTGGCCAAGTTACTTGCCTGAACCTTGCTGAATGGTGCGCAGCTTGTTGGCTTGGAAAGGACCGAACGTCTCATTGCTTCCATCAGGCCAGCGGACCACGACAGAATCCACGGTGGTCGAAGTTCCTAACCCCACATGCACGCGAGGGTCATTCCCGGCGCAGTAACTATAGCAGGGGTTTGCATACCGCCACTGTTGGCGACCGCCCGAATCGACAGTCAGAATTGCGCCCACAGCATCAACGCCCTTGCGGTTTAGAACTCGCAACATCAGCCAATTTCCCGAATCGCCCACAATGTTCTTAAGCAGATACATCCGCTGATCTTTGTTGGCTACGACGATGTCAATATCGCCGTCGTTATCAAGGTCGCCGAAGGCAGCTGCCCTGCTCGTATCAATCAGCTCGTTGGCTGTGCCACCACGGGGACTGAATTCCTTGAAATGGCTATCGTCCAACCCCTTGAAGAGCAGATTGGGTTCTGCATACGGATCCGTGACGCTGTGTTCTTTGCCACGACGATTCACCCTGCCATTGGCAATGTACACATCGCGGTAGCCATCATGGTCGAAATCCGCAAAGCCTACCCCGAATCCGGTAAAGGGTAAGCTAGGTGCACCCAGACCAGCCTGGGCGGTTACGTCGGTGAAGAACCCGCTGCGATTCTCGTACAGTGTGTTGGTTTCTTCGTGCAAGTGAGTCAAGAAGAGATCGAGATCGCCGTCGTTGCCAATATCGACAGCAACAATTCCCATGCCCGCCTCAGCCACTCCCGCGTGATTGACAGCTGAGCCGGAAATCAGAGCTTGGTCTTCAAAGGTGCCGTCGCCCTGGTTAATCCACAATTGGTTGGGCATTTGATCATTCGCGGCGTAGAGATCCATCCGTCCGTCGCCATTGAAATCTCCGCTGATCGCCCCAAGGCCGTTGCCGAAAGATTTGGATACGCCTGACGCGACAGTTACATCGGAAAATGTGCCATCACCCAGGTTGCGATAGAGCGAATCGCGGGCTGGGGACCGGTACGAATTGGGCGAGCAGTAGTCGGGCTGACCAGAACGCGAGGAGCAGTCCACCTCTTGCTCGATCCGCCAGTTGACGTAGTTCACCACGAAGAGATCGAGCCAGCCGTCGCCGTCGTAGTCGGTAAAGACGGCGCTGGCGCTCCAATGAGGATCCCCGCCGCCGGCGCTGGTCGTCACGTTTGCAAAAGTACCGTCGCCGCTGTTTCGATACAGTACGTTGGCTTCGAGATTGGTTACATAGAGATCTATATCTCCGTCGGCATCGTAGTCGCCACAGGTGCAGCCCATTCCGTAACCCGTGTCGCCCACGCCGACCTCGGCAGTCACATCGCTGAACGTGCCGTCGGTATTGTTGTGGTACATCACGTTGCCCAACTGGTTTGGCTCTTCTGCGCCGAGCGCCCCGCCTTGCACGAAATAGATGTCCAACCAGCCATCGTTGTCATAGTCGATTAGTCAGACGCCTGCGCTCTCGCTACCGGGGCACAGAAACCGCTGGTCGTGGGCCGACAGGTGGACCACATCCAAGCCAGCCGCCCGGGCGACGTTTTCAAACCACGGGTCTGCCAAGATGGCGCCAGCCGTTGGCGATGGTGCCGCCGGCTCGCCGTCCTTCTTGCAGGCCTGGCAGAGCGACAGGAGCGAACAGGTAAGCACTACCCCCAAGCATCGGGGCGACAAGCAGCGCGAGGCTCGACGCGTTAGAGCTTGACCGTTCCCTCGCTGATATCCTTGATGGATGTCGATCATGGACTTGGGACCATTCGGTTATACCTCTCGGTCATCTTTGCTACGTTGGGATCGCCAGGAGCCATCGCCCGTACCTTTTCTATGCTCGAGCGTGCCTGCTCGAAGTCACCAGCTTGAAGACTAGCCTCAAACAACCCAATGTAGGAACCCACCCGCCAGGGGTTCCGGCGGATCGCTTCTGAATAATAAGTCTGGGCCTGCTTGGCATCTCCTGATAGCAGAAGCCGATAGGCCAATTCGACCGTGACGTCTGCGTTCCCTGGATCAATGTCGAATGCACGCCGCAGGTCAGCCAGCGCATCACCGGACCGCTTCAGAGCGGCTTGGATATGATACCGAGCCAGATACGTCTGGGCGATGTTGGGAGCTAACTCAACGGCCCGATTCGCGTAGCCCAGCGCAGTGCCGGGCTGACCCGCTCGAAGGGCGCAGTTAGCCAAGTTAATGAAAGTCGAAAACTGCCCATCATCGAGGGCCAGCGCCTTGTTCAGGAGTGCATTGGCCTTGGCGAACTGCTTGGTCTCCATGTACATCGAGGCCAGGTTGTTCAGCAAGTAAACGTGGTCGCTCTGCCACGCGAGGATTCCTTCCAGAAGCTGAATGGCCTCCCCGGCCCGGCCTGCGGCGAGTAACGCTTGGGCATGGATCATCGCCTCATCCATGCGCCGACCATGCGACTCGACCTGCCCGGTCCAGGGGTCGGGCATGTACTGTTTCCCGGCGTTCAATCCCAGGCTCAGCTCACGCTGTGCCAATTCTTGACGCCCCAAACTGCGATAAACCATGCCCAACAGGTAGTGCCCCTTCTTGTTTCGTCCATCCAATTGCACGGCTTTTTCCAGATGAGGCAGCGCGAGTGAAACCTTGCCCTGACGAAATAGCGCATCCCCAAGACCGGTGAGAGCCACCGAAGACTGCGGCTTTAGATTAGACGCCCGCTGAAAGAGCGAGACTGCTTCATCCAACTCTCCCACGTCGAGCAGATAGTCCCCGAGGCGATGCAGCGCGGGGGCAAATTCGGGGTGGGCTAGGGTTACGTCACGCAGCTCGGTAGCTGCCTGCTCATGTTCGTCCATCTTTCTGAGTGGGATCGCCCGATGGTATCGAGCGAGGTAGCTCGCCGGGTCTAGTTGCAAGGCCCGGGAGTAACATTCTGCCGCCTCAGGCCAAAAGCTGTTGGCTTCGTAGACTTGCCCCAAAACTGAGTGAGCTTCCGCATCCCGAGGCGTAGCTTCCACCTTGCGGATGAAGGGCTCTAGGTAGGCACGCACTTGTGGCTCGATCTCAGCCAGGTCGGCTGGCACGACGGCGGAGAACGCCGCTGAGGCGCCAAAGCGAGACGTGCTCATCTGCCACCAGGCGCCCCCTGCAAGGAACGCCACAACCACCCCGCCGATGATAATTTTAGAGTGCCCGCCTGTCGGCTTCTTGGGACCCGCAGGGGTCACTTTTTGTCCCTGCTTGCGCTTGGTAGCAGGAGAGGTTTTTCTCTTCTTGTTGGATGGCTTCTTGCTCAATGTGAACTCAACTCTAGTCGCCAGCGTACAGCTGGAGTAATCACCACACTTAACTTCGATGCCGGTGATCGGCGATTGTACGGACCGCATCCGACGTGAGCAATGAAGGCTCGTGCACTAAATAAGGCCGATCGTTCAAACTTGAGCAGCCTATTCTTGCCAAAGGCTATGCCAAAGGGCTAAAACGTTGAGCATGATCTACCTGGACAATGCCAGCACGACGTGGCCGAAACCTCCGGCGGTGATGGAGGCAATGACCCGCTACCTGACCGAGGTAGGCGTTTCGCCGGGTCGGGGAATCTACGCCGCCTCAGTTGAAGCGGAGCGATCGGTGGTCGATACCCGCCGCAGACTGGCCAAACTCTTCGATGCTCCCGATCATGATCGGATCGTGATTTGCCTCAACTGCACAGACGCCTTGAACATGGCGATCAAGGGTACGCTTCGGGAGGGCGACCACGTCGTCACGACGACCATCGAACACAATAGCGTCGCCCGTCCCCTGCAAGCTATGGTGGATTCTGGCTTCATCACCCAGACGAAAGTCAAAGCAGACAGCCTTGGTCTCTTGGACCCAGCCGATTTCTTAGCGGCTATGAGTAGCAAGACGCGGTTGGTGATCTGCTCGCATGCCAGCAACGTCTTGGGCACGATTCAGCCCGTTTCCCAGATAGGCCAATTGGTGCGAGAGCGCGATGCTGTGTTCTTGGTCGATGCAGCCCAAACAGCCGGTGTGCTGCCCATAGCTATGGAACGCGAGTTCATCGATTTGCTGGCCTTCCCAGGTCATAAGTCGCTGCTCGGACCGCCGGGCATTGGAGGACTCTGCGTCGGTGAGCGGGCAAACATTCGACCATGGAGAGAAGGCGGCACCGGCGGCGACTCTTCCACGCCGATACAACCCGAGCAGTTTCCCTTCTTGTTGGAAGCAGGCACGCCAAATACGGTGGGCATCGTTGGCTTAGGCGCTGCCCTGGCGGTTATCGATCCGCCCGCGACCTTGCAACACGAACGGAGCTTACTCACCCAGTTGATCGATTCGCTCGCCGATGAATCAGCCATCGAAATTCAAGGCCCGCCCTTGGCATCCGCCCGGGTAGGTGCTCTATCGCTAACGGTAGAAGGGTATGGGCCCGAAGAGGTCGCTGCCATCCTGGACGAGTCATACGACATAGCCGTCCGAGGAGGCTTGCACTGCGCCCCCGACATGCATCGAACAATCAACACCTACCCCGAGGGAACGGTCCGAGTATCGCCCTGCTACGCCTCGAAGCCTCAGGAGATGACCAAGCTAACCCACGCCCTAAAGGAAATAGTAGCCTAGCCGTTATCTTGGATGAACATCCAAACCACAGGCAATGGCAAGAAGCTAGAAACTTCGGCGACTGGCTGTCCTTAGTGTCTTCGTGCCTTTGTGGCTCAGCTTCTTGATGGGACGTGAACCGCATCATCAGCACAGCCGGTTCACCGTGGGCCATGCTCTAAGGGAGGTGGTGTCCTAGCCGGGCGATCACCGTTGCGAACTCCACCTGATCTCGCTTTGCTTTGGCGCTTACGGGGACAACGACGTTAGCCACAATTCGTAATTCCCGTTGAGGGGAACGCTATTGTCGCTTTGGCCAAAGATACCTACCAAGTCCACTGGCGTTGCAGGGGTGGCCTGCCAAGCTAGGTCAAGATCCTCCGTTGCAATCCAAATAATCACATCCCCGTCAGCAGTAGTGGCTGTCAGACGCGTAGTCGGTTGAAACCAGCTTGGTTGCAGGAACTGGGCTGACTGAAGAGTTACGAGCTTTCCCTTGAGCGAATCTGCGGTGGAACTGCCGTCTTGGAAATCGGCGGCCGTCGCCACGTCAGGAACCGGCGGGCCTGGTGAATCGAACGTACCTAGCACATCGAAAAATGCTATCAGCTGGAGGACGCCTCCACTCTCATCCAACTTGCCAACAAAACGAATCCGGTCGCCATCGCTGAACTGATGCAAGACTGCTTCTATGTCGTACCGATGACCCCACACCCGCAGCCCTCCCGTATCATCCTGGATGTAGAAGTCGCTACGCCATGGATGGTCATCCAAGTCCGTCGTGCAGCTGATCACAGCCTGACCAATCGTAACCTCAACGCCGGGTGGGACTTGCTGGGCCTGGGCGATGGTCGCTCCAAGGGGTCCGGTGACTAGTGGGCTAAGAATCGTCCAATCGGTCAGGTCTACGTCCGTGTCCGCATCAGCATCCAAGCCTGCACAACCTACTGCGGCTGGCCCTTGGCCTTCAGACGTGTAACAGGATTGCAGCCCAGCCAAGTCTCTCAGATCAACATCGCCGTCGAGATCCATGTCGCCATCGCCAGGCGGAAAAATAGGTTCGGGTGAACCCGCATCGATCCACGCGGTATACCACGCACTGGCGAGTGCTTCCGATGCTTCCTGAAACAACACCTGCGTAAATGCGCCTGTGTTGTTCCACAGCGAGTCGTAGTAGGCTTCGCTGTAGCTTGGAGGATTCCCAGCGCTCAAGGTGTCGGCGGCCATGATGGCGTCAACAAATGGATAGTGGACGTAAATATCGTCGAAGATGGCGTCGATCGGCGACGGCCAGTAGACGCAGGCGACAGGCGCCGGCGCGATGGTCAGCGAGTTCAGATTCCGCCAGATCAATTCCCCCTCGAAGCGGGCATGGACGCCCCAGTTGCCGGTCGCTTGACCATCGTAGTTGGCGGTCAGGTGCAGGGGATTATGCAGGTCCCCGACGTAGTGAGCCACCCAACCCGCGGGTAGAAGCAGTGCATTCCAGTCCTCTGCAGTCGTAGCAGCGGCCATCATCAAGGTCAGCAGTTGGATATGATTGTCCAGAGTCCAGGGCCCGGTTCCGTTTTGATCGACGAACGCCTGTCCGTGGAGGGCAATGAGTTCGTCGATGTCTCGTGAAACAGAAAACGGATTAGCCGGGTCGAATTCGGCGTATGCATCGATATCTATGTAGTGTGTGCCCAGGGGTTCTTGCCCGGCAAAACCTTTCAGCGTGGTACGGTTTGCTCGGAAGTACGCACCCAGCGTGGGAGGTAAGTGTTTCAATGCGCCCTCAGCGATGTGTTGATGCCCGGTTGTCCACCAAGCATCGACCTTCGGCACGCAGACCAGCAGAGCACAGACGAATACGGCGGAGATGCGGCGACCTCTCATAGTGGCCTCCATTCGTCCATCGAACAACCGCGCCGCGCGAGCAGGCTCGGATTCACTTCTGAAAGCAGCCTATGGAGTCGATACGGAACATGCAACCCGGCGTTCAAGGTGCGTATTTGGGCGGGGGAAATCGATGAGGACGGCATCGTGAGCACGGGCGATGCCCCACATGTCTGGCCGCTGTTTGGACGTGTCGCCCCGGTCTGTCCGTAGTACCGCAGCAAGACATCCTTCTGCAGGGAATCGCCCGGGCGGCATTTCTCAATGAGCATGGCGCTATCGGCGACACCCTATGCTCAAGCAACCTAGCTAGCGGACCTTGTATCCAACCGCAGTTTCGCTTCCCGAAGAAGTGGTAACGGGCCAGAGTTGCTGTCGGGGAGCCACCAGGAGGAACGAAGGCTCATTCAGTTCCGACCTAGTCACGACCATGCCTTTGGGGTACCACGGATCTGGCTTGCGCGACTTGGCTTCACTCATGTACTCAGAATGACCGTCGTGGAAGCCGACTCCGATGCCCGTATCTGACCCCCGTTTGTGGCGATAGGTGACCTTCGATTTACGGGGATCTATCTTCGATAAGTGAAAATCACGGAGGAATTCGTCGTTAAGAGCAGCGCCACCACTCGAGAAAGCTCCGCCAGCGCTAGCATCCCATTCTGTGTTGTAAGTCAGGTTTCCTTCATCGTCGATGAATCGCCCGCCGTCGGAGAGAAAGATCTTCTCAGACGGATTCCCAACCCGCTCGATTCGTGGGGAATACCCGCTTGGGTAGAAATATGAGTCCCCGAATCCGCCGAGACCTGCCCCAGCGACAGTTGCACCCAAGAACGGGGCAGAGCTCGAGAACTCCGGCCAGAGCATCATTAGCCTGACAGTGTAATAGCTCACCGCCTGCATGGGCCGCCATTCGGTGGTGGCCGCAGGAAAGGGCCTCGAAACAAATTGGTTCTTGGGACAGAGCGCTCGCTCAGCCATATCTCGAAATTGGTCGGCCCTCGTAGGGGGCTTGGACTTGTAGTCTGCCAGGGGCGTGAACCAATCCCATTTTTGTACGACGGACGCGGTGGTGATGTCATCGGCGCTTTGCAACTCGCTACCCGACGTCCCCGGCCCTCCGGCGAAGAAGCCGTTGTTCGCGGCTTGATAGATGGCGCTAGATTGACCATAGCCATGGAGATTGGCAGTGCAGGCAACCGTTTTCGCTTGCTCACGGGCGCTCTTGAGTGAAGGTAGCAGGATCGAAATCAACAGTGCAATGATCGAAACCACGACCAACAGCTCGATGAGGGTGAACCCACGAAGACGAAGGGCTCGCACACGAATGTCAGTGACTACTCTTGCGTTGTTCATCTGTACACCACCTCTTGGCTCGCCTTGTCAGCGCAACCATCCTATGCATAACCGTTGAGTCTACTTATTCGACCCGTAGTTGGGCGGCTTTGGATTTCTGAACCGCACAAGGTGCCCGCAAACCGGACAATGCGTTGGCTCCTTCTCGTCCTTGAACGTGTTCATCAATACGGCGGTACCGCCCTTTGGCCCGCATTCGTCCCAGTAGCACATCTCGGCCGGCCACAGTGTGTTGTTGCCAGTCTTGGGGTTCTCCAGCGGGAACCCGGGCGTATCTTTAGTCAGTTCAATCGGGAACACCCTGCCCGTTTCGGAACAGATGAATTTGACCGTATTGGTCGAATCGATCACCTCGGCAGAACCATCGCCGCTGAAGATGCCGTACAATAGGTACAGCGCGACTAAGGTCGTTCCGCCGATAGCCAAGTTGCGTTTTAGATTCTCGTTCATGCCAAACAGTATCATCCCCGACCACCGCGCGAGCAGCCGCTTCTAACTTACAAGTATACCCGATAGCGGGCAGTTATGCCATATCTAAGCCCAGAACACAAGAAACCGCGGCCTCAACAGCAACACAGATGACCGCTTCTGCAAGCTCATTCGCCCAAGGGCTAAGGGGTCAACCTCGACGGTGCAGCCTACCTCGCGCACCAGTCCACCGCCAGCAATCGGCAAGCCGATTTGATTTTATTCCTGTGAATTCTTGTCCGCAGGCATTTCAGTAGGCCCTTGTTCCTTGGCAGGTGGATCGCTGATGACAGGCTTTGCCACCGCCCCACCGCTGGCTGGGTCCGGCATGATGGCGGAGAGCGCCTCAAGCAAATCCTGCTCAGGACTAGCCCCCAATTCCCGGGCAATATGCACATGCTTCCATGCCTCGGCGAACTCACCCAACTCGAAGTGGGCTGATACCAAATTCAAATGGGCGACGGCGAATGTTGGTTCAAGTCTAACCGCAGCCAACATCGCCTCTTTTGCCTCAGGCCACTTGCCCGCCTGCCAAAGTGTCTTGCCCAGGCCGTTGTACCCGGCAGCAAAAGCAGGATCTATCCGCACTGCCTCGCGAAAGGCCTCGATCGCTTCTGCATTCTTGCCCAGCACATCCAGGACGATGCCTAAGTTGCTATGGGCCATCGTGACCGATGGATCCAATGCTATCGACCGGCGATAGGCAACGACGGCTGGCTCCAGCTCCCCCATCGCAAACAAGATGACGCCGCGGGTCAGATGGCCCTCCGCGTACTCAGGATCAAACTCGAGCGCCCGGTCCAGTTGGCTGAGCGCATTGTCGTATTCGCCTTTTCGGTACTGAATATTCCCAATGTTGGCGATGGCCTCTGCATAACTAGGTTCGAGGCGCAAGGCTTGCCGCGAGGACGCCAAAGACTCGTCGAGCCTGCCCTGCTTTCGCAGCACCAAACCCAACCCCTGGTGCGCCGGCGCGAGGGTCGGGTCCATTTCGATTGCCAAGCGAAAACATTCCTCCGCCCGTCCGTAGTCCGCGGCTGCATAAGCCGACTTTCCCTGGGCTAGGATGTCTTGAGAAGATGGCTGTGGACGAGCCGCTGGCGGTGCCGCTGGCGGTACCGCTGGCGTGGCCACCTTGGCTGCCGGGGCTGAGGTGGTTTGCTCAGCCGCGATCATCTCAGCGGGTCGATCTTGGGGTTGCCCGTTAGAATCGGAGACCGGCGAGACATCCTCCACCGCGACAGCCCCATCGGGCGGCGGCGGACAGCCCAGACCCAACGCGACGACAATACTCACCCCAGCGCAATTCCAGAACCACTTCATACCTTGATTTCCCTCTGTGCTGAACCTTCCTGGCTCCCAGGGCCCGATTGTCCCGCAGGATCCCGTTGGCGTCAATCGAGCGGCTCAGCCTACGCCTGGGGCGCTGTCTAGAGTTGTCCGATATTTACGAGAAACTACAGAGTAGGCTCTGCAAAATGTCGAATTCCTGCTAGTGTGCCGTTTCGGACTCGACGACGTTCTTGGAGATCCGAATAACGAATCGAAGATACCCCCGACAACATTAACGTGGCGTCGAATTGACGAGATCAGAGGAGAACCAGACAGATGAAGCGAACAATTGTTGCACTACTTATAGGCGCTTGCCTGACGGTGATGCCAGGTACAGCTGCCGTCGCCGGTGAAACGAATCCCCTGCTGCAAGCAGTGCCGGCCGATGCTTGGGTGGTGGTCGCGATCCCCAGCCTGTCCGAATTCGACAAGCGACTGACCAATTACAGCCAAGCGGTCAACAGCCCAACCGCGGGCATGAGCATGCTCATGATGGCCAAGGGCGCTCTGGGGATGTTTACCGGCGTAGATGACAACGGCGGCTTTGCCGTCGTGCTGATGCCGCTCGACTCGGTGGACAACGTCGATGACAACATCGCCATGTTGATCCCGACGACGGATCTTACGGCGCTCTTGAGCACCATGCAGCCCGAAGACGCCGGGGACGGTATCTCCAAGATCTCCATGCAAGGGGAGGAATCTTACGCAGCAGCCAAGGGCAAGTTCGCCGTTCTCTCACCAAACATCGATGTGGTCAAAGCAATCCTAGCCAGCAAGGCGGGGGCCGACTCTGCCATGAGTCCCTTCCTGAAAGAGCGGTTCGGCAAAGATGACCTGGTTATCTGGGCTAACGCCAAGCAAGTCTCTAGCAGCACCCTCTTTGAACAGACGTTCATGCCCATGCTGCTCTCGGCGGGCGAAGCCCAGAACAGCGCGAAGAGCATCGAACGCTCTGTGGCCATGCTCCGTTCTTTCAAGAATGTGCAGGTTTCGCTCCGGCTTGATCCGCAAGGATTGGTCTTTGCGTCCTACGTCGATGCAGATGCCGGGAGTGAAGCCGACAAGGCAATTCGCAGCCTAAAAGCATCGCCGGGGTCGGCGCTCCTGGGCCTGCCCGGAGAATCGTATGTTGCAGCAGTTGGGACGCTGGTCAGTAGCGACTTGGCCAAGATGTGCGCAGACGCCATCGAAGATGCCGTTCCGACACTCGCTTCCTGCGCCGATGAGTCGATGGCTGAGACGGTCACCAAACTCGCTTCTATCGTCAAGAACATGGCGCTAAACATGCGGTCGGTGGGCGTAGGCGTAAATGCACTCCCAGAATCCGAGGATGGCCTCGTAGCGCTGACGCTGGTGATGGGCTTAGAAGGAAACGCCAAGAGCCTCCTCGATTCAGCCAGCGAACTGTACAACACCATCATGATTTCCATGCCCGAAGAAGAAGCTGCCGGGATGAAGGAAGCCATCGCCTACAAGATCGGGACCGAAGGCGAGAATGTCCATCAGCTCACGCTTAATCCCGCAGCCCTGGGCGCCGGCGAAGACGAGGTCAACGCCATGGTCAAGGTGCTTGGCAAGGAAGGTGTTTCAATCCGCTTCGCCGCCGTGGGCAGCAAGCATGTAGCCATTACCTTGGGAGGCGGCAAGGTTCATCTTGGGAACGTCACCAAGCTCATCCAAACAGGTGGCGCGCCTTTGAAGGACGAGGCTGGCATCAAGAAAGTGGCCGCTGGATACCCAGGCAACCGATTCACCGAAGGTTATCTGTCCGCCAGTGCTGCATCCCAGTTGGCTTCGACCATCGGCAAAGCCGTGGACGAGGAAGTGCCCTTCGCCCTTCCACCGATTGAGACACCAATTGCTTTCTATGGCGTTGTGACAGAAGGTGGCGGCGAGCACGTTGAGCTATTGATCCCCATGGACCTGATCAAGGCCGGTGTGCAGATGTTCACGCAGCAGATGGGCGGAGGTGGCGGCGGACCTCCCATGTAGTCTTCAGCAAAAAAATGACGCCCCCGATATGCACGGTGGCGGAATCGGCTGTATGATTGTGGAGGACGCCCGGTGTGGGGCGTCCTCCTTTCCATTGGAGGTGACCGCATGATACCGGATATCCCCGTTTCACTAACCGACTTGCAATCCGAGATGAACAACGTCTTTCAACGCCTCTGGCATTCAGGCCTATCCACCAAGCCGTTCGACGGCCAGGAGTGGGCGCCGGCGGTCGACCTAGTTGAAGAACCGGACCGCTTCGTAATCATGGCCGAGGTTCCAGGCCTTGATGCGGGTGACATCGATCTGAGCTACACCGGATCTGAGCTGACTATCAAGGGCGTCAAGGCCGATGCTGACCGAGCGAAGGAAGTTCCAGCAACTGCAGTTCGCCGCGAGCGACGCTTTGGCCAATTCTCCCGCCGAATCAATATCCCCGGTGCGATCATCCCTGACCAAATCAGCGCATCGTGCCGAAACGGTGTCCTGGAAATCAACCTAGCCAAGAAGGAGGATACGCGGTCGCGATCCATCAAGATCGAGATGACTGAATAGCTAAGGGTGGGCCGGAGACTTGTCAACGTGTCGAATATCTTGTTTCTACCAACAGGAGTAACACCATGATGAAGCCAAGTTGGAAACCCAGTCTAATCCTGCTCCCTTGCATTCTCTTTACGGGATGCGCTCAGAAGTATCAGCAGTTGGGCACCGCGCCCAACCTGTCCAAGACAGATCAGATCCAGCTCTCAGCCGTTCTTGATAACCCGAACGGCTACCACGAAAAAACGATCCGCCTAGCCGGGACTATCGACGATGTCTGCGCCCGCAGGGGGTGCTGGGTCACCATGAGCGACCAGGATCGCACCCTTCGCGTCAAATTCACTTGTCCCATCGAGGGACGATTCGTGCCTGAAGGCGCCAAGGGGCACCAGGCTATCGTTGAGGGAAAATTCGAGTACAAAGAAATCCCCGAAGAAGAGGCGCGTCACTATTTGGAAGATCGAGGCGCATCGGCTGAAGAGATCGCAGCCATCGTTGGACCGCAGATGGAATTCTATATGTTCTCCGAAGGGATCCTCATCCAAGGTGGTGAAGACATCGAATCGGAGGGCTGATCCACAACAACAGCAAGAAGCCCGGGCAGGATCTGCTCGGGCTTTTTCTGTTCAACAATCATACAGATGCGCTGCCGATAGCAGCCCAACTCAGAAAGACTAGGCCGTTGGCACTTGTTGTGGGTATTGACGAAGCAGGCTACGGACCCCTACTGGGGCCTCTGGTGGTCAGCGGCGCCGTATTTGAGGTCCCTGACGGCCAGGTCGAGACCAGCCTGTGGGAACTGCTTGCCGAGAGCGTCACAGGCCGTCCTTCCCGACGCGATCTGCGGCTTCCTATCTTAGACAGCAAGAAACTGCACACTCGCTCAGCTGGTTTTGGCGCCTTGGAGCGGACCGCCCTGGTTATGCTTCAATCGTCGATGCCAGCCGCTTCGAGTTTGGGCGATCTCTTGCGCCATGTTGCCCCGCATACGCTCCAGGACATGGCAGAGTATCCTTGGTATGCCAGCTACGACCCCACCCTACCCTGCGATGTCGAGGTTGGCGCGATCAGCACTCAGGCCAACGCAGTTCGTCGCAACGCCCGGGCCAAGGGCATTCGACTTGCCGGCGTGCTATGTGAACCGTTGCTCGAAGGCCACTACAACCGGCTGGTCTCCAATACGCGGAACAAGGCGGTCGTCTTGCTCGGATTAACCCTAAGAATCATCCAACGGGTGCTCAAGCGCGCCGACGGTGCGCCGGTGCGAATCCTCGTGGATCGGCAGGGTGGCCGATCACATTACGCCCGGGCGCTGATGGACTCGTTTGAACAATTCGATCTTCAAATCCTCGAAGAATCCGAAGAGCGAAGTGCCTACCGACTCAATCGTGCCCCCTCATCGCACAGCATCGAGTTTTGTACCAAGGGTGAGGACCATCACCTGCCCATCGCCCTTGGAAGCATTTACAGCAAGTATCTTCGCGAACTGTTCATGAAGGGCTTTAACCAATACTGGCATAGCCGAGTTGCTGACTTACGCCCCACGGCCGGCTACTATACCGACGCGGTGCGGTTCCTCGGCGATATCGACGAAGCGGTCCAGCGTGAAGGCATTGCCCGTGGCCAGCTGGTTCGGTCGCGCTGACCGCGGGTACAGCCCCTGATTGACAGGACTTTGTGGCCAAGGTATAGCAGGTGCAGCCTTTCTCTTTAGATGGAGCACCGCGTGCGATGACCGTCGAAAACTGGTCGGATGACATTCTCTTGGTAGAATTGCAGGATGATCCTGCATTCACCGACGACTTGAGTGCTGCCAGCGACAAGGTGAGCAAGAACCCCAGCCTTGACGTGTTGGTCAGCTTCGCGGGCGTGAACTATCTCAACTCGTCCAATCTGGCGGCCCTGCTCCGTCTCCGCAAAGAGGTGGCCATCAACAACGAGCGCAGGCTGCTGCTTTGTTCGGTCAACACGCATGTGTGGGGTCTGTTCCTAACCACCGGCCTGAACAAGACCTTCGACTTTGCTGACGAGGTATCTCTTGGGTTGGCCAGCCTAAACCTGGAACGATCCTCGGAACAGGATTGAGCCCCAGGCTGTTTCAATCACCTGGTTCCAGCCTGTTGAAGCGAATTCTCCACTGAATCGTATCTGCGGGTTTTCCCTGCACCTCCAGATAGGGATAGATGAAGTAGTTGAGAGGCGGCCCTTGCTGCTTGGGTTTCAGCAGTAGATCTCGACCCGCTGTGAATTCGATGCGGTCGCTGGGCAGCCTTCCGAAGTAGGCTTCAACCTTCTTGGACTTCCAGGCTTCGCTGGCGTCGATTGGCGTCCATCCCTTGCGCCGGTCGTTGACTTCGGCCCAACAATGATAGCCATTGATCTTACCCTCGCCTCGATCAGTCGGAATTGGAAAGCCGATGATGAATCGGGCCGGGATACCTTGGCTGCGAACCATCCCAATGAGTAGAGAGTGAAAATCCGTGCAATTGCCATATTTTGAGTCGCAAGCCCAGAGGGCATCACCCCTTCCCCAACCCTGGTCCTCTTTGCTGTAACGCATGGTCTCCAACACATAGTCATAGACGGCTCGAATCTTCGCCTCATCATCTTGCAGGCCCGCGCACTGCTGATCTGCCAATTCACGAATTCGTCCATCGATCGGCACAAGGCGCTGGGGGCGCAAGAAGCGACTGCGCTCTGTACTCAAGTCTTCAGCTTGTATCTTTGGACGGGACGTTGAGCGCGGCGTTCGTCGGACAACAAACCGCATAACAACTTGCCCGCTCTGTCCTGGCTGGGGCTCTAGATATATCAAGCGATTGCCGTAGTTGTCGCTCGCAGATTGCCAGGGCCAAGGGGTGTCGATGTCTTGTTCGAGCACCTCCTGGCACTCCGTGTCCGCCGGCAAGGATATCCATAGGCGCATCGACTTAGTGCTTCCAGCCGTGTGACCATCCAATTGAAACCGGTATTCGAGCTCATATCGTGCCAAGTCTTGCCAAGGATCGTAAGCTGACGCCCGCGCGGCTCCCAAGAGGAGCACGATTAGACCCAAGATAGATAGAATTCGTAAGATCATCAGCGGTCATCTTCTCAAAGCAGGGAACGAATCGAATCACTGCCCGGAAGTATAATGCCTTTGGGAGCACGGTTCGTTCGATAGGCCGGTCGAGAGCATACCCCGGAGGCAGAGAACCCTGTTGGTGATTTGGGCGATCTTCGATAACATGCCCAACAGACTGACAAGTGACCCCGGGCGCCGTTGGCTGTGCCGGGTCGGGAGCGTAACCGCTGGAAGATGCAATATCATGAAAACCTACGCCGTATACTACCGATTCACCAGGCCCGGCGAGAAAAAAGCCGCCAACGTCACCCACTACAAATTGTCGGCCATGAACCTAAACGCCGCCCGCAAGCTCGCATTTGAACAGGCCAATACACCCGGCGTTGAACTCATCAGCGTCAAGGAAGTCGATTGATCCACCCGCTCTGATAGCAGCTCAAGCATTGATCATTAAGGTTCCACAGCGTCCGAGGAGACAGAAGCATGATTCGCCGAACTTGCCTATTGTTCGTGTTCCCGACTTTGGGGCTTGCATCAGCCTGTGCGCAGACCTCGACTTCGTGGACCCAGTTATCCCACTCCACCTGTCGCGTAGATGAGTTCCTGGCTGGCTCTCCCAACAGCGACGGTCGAGGCGTGGTCATAGCTGTTCTGGATACGGGTGTGGATCCTTCCATCCCCGGCCTGACCCAGACGCCCGACGGCCAAGTCAAGGTGATTGATGTTCAGGATTTCACGGGCCAAGGCGACGTCGAGCTGCACCGCGTTCGGCTCGACGCAGAAGGAAAGCTGATCAATCACAGCGACGATGGCGATCCGATTGCGTACACACTCCCGGCCCTTCCTGACGGCGGCAGCGAGGAGCGGCGATTCTGGTTCGGCTTTTTCGATGAAGGGAAATTCATCAACTCCTCCGTGCCCGACCTAAACATGAACGGCAGCACCGAAGATCAGTTCCCCATTTGCGTGACCGCGTTGGTCGGTGACGGCGACGATCAAGCCATCTGCCTTGTGGATACCAACATGGACCGCAGCTTTGCCGACGAGAAGCCGCTGCATAATTACAAGATCAGCTTTGATACGTTCACCCTGCATCGCGACAAGCCTGAAGACCAAATCGTGCCGGTCACCTTTGCAGCCAATATCTTCTTGCGACAAGCGAAAGTGGTGTTCCATTACGATGATGGCGCCCACGGCACGCATGTGGCTGGCATAGCCGCCGGTTATCGCATCAATAATCAAGACGGTTTCAACGGCATCGCCCCCGGGGCCAAGATCATCAGCCTGAAAATCGGCCAAAACGCAGTCGGTGGGGTGAGCACCAGCGAGAGTATCAAGAAAGCCCTTGAGTACGCCGGACGCTTCGCACGCGAACACGGCATGCCTGTGGTTTGCAACCTCTCCTATGGCGTTGAATCTGTTATTGACGGACATTCCGACATCGACGAGGTCATGAACGTATTCTTGCGCAAGAACCCTTATCTTGTCTTCTGTTCATCGGCAGGCAACGAAGGCCCTGGACTTTCCAGCGTAGGGACTCCCTCCGCCGCGACCGAAATCATCACCGTAGCCGCCATGCTTGCGGCTGACAGCGGAAGAGACGTGCAGGGTTATGTGATGAACGACCCGGTGATAACGGTCTTCAGCTCCCGCGGTGGTGAGCTGGACAAACCAGACATCGCCACACCAGGTTGGTCGACATCGACAGTGCCTCGATGGGTCACTCGGGGAGACTACTGGGCAGGCACGAGCATGGCCAGCCCTTACGCGGCAGGCCTGTGCGCTATCTTGATCTCCGATGCACGAGCCCAGAACCCTGGCGTTGACGTTCGAGCTTGCGATGTTCGGACGGCCTTGACCGCAACCGCCCGCCCCGTCGTTGGGGCAGGGGCCCTAGGCATGGGCGCTGGAATGCCCAGCCTCCCAGCGGCTGCCAAGCTCCTGAATCAACTGGTTGCATCGTCGAAAACTGACCCGATCCTAGGCTACGACATCACCACCCGCAGTCCTCACGCATACAAAGGGCAATCCAGAGCTGCGTATTGGAGAGGAACCTATTTCCCTTCGGATGAGCCACAGGTCTTCGCGATCAGACCCGTGTTCGCGCCGACGACCGACGCATCGACGCGCACATCATTCACTCGCAAGTTTGAGCTTCACTCGCGTAGCCCCTGGTGCAAGATCACCCAGAAAGACACCTACCTGCGAAGCGAACAATCTGCCCGCGTGGGCGTCCAGTATGACCCTGCCCAATTGACCGAGCCGGGCCTCCATGTGGGCGTCGTTGACGCGCTGGCCGATGGGCGAACCGCCTTTCAACTGATCACCAGCATCATCATCCCTTACAGAGTAGGCCCTTCAGAAAACTTTCAGCTTATGCTTGAGAATCAAACAGTCAAAGGTTGGAGCCCATCAAGATATTTCTTCGCCGTCCCGGCCGGAGCGTCAGCCATGAAGTTGACCCTGTCGGCCCCGAAGAACCAACTCTCCAAAGCCAGCTTCGAACGGATTTATGACCCCACAGGGAAGCGGTATCGAATCCGCAGCAACAAACTCGATACACCCAACGGCACAACCGAGGTATCGTGGAGCATCGTCGATGAGCTCATGCCGGGCGTGTGGGAAGTCCCGGTGGTTGCTGATCGACCGGACAAAGAATGGCCCTTCGACCTGGGCGTGCGCTTCTTCGGCTTGCATGCAGAGCCAAGTTCAATCCACGAGGGTGGAATGGACAGCCCATCTGGAGACTTGGTTGTGACCAACCTCTTTGAGACGCCACTACCCGCCGTCGCCAGCGGAACCATCGAGGGATTTCGCATGCAAGAAGAGGACGAGTTCAAAGGCCTCAAGGATACGCTTTCCTATTCAATGACAGTCAACGAGAACTGCAACAGGGTCCGCTACACCGTAGAGATGACGCCAGAAGCCTATGCTACAACGACAGACATCGGCATTTCCATCGAACAGGACGGGGCAGAGATTTTCAGCGACGCCTTCAGCAACCGTACCGCGACGGGCGTCGCTTCGGTCTCTCCGGGCAGCAGCATCAAGCTGATTATCCGCGGCGGGTTCGCTGTCTCAGACGACGAGCGGGCTACGCCCGTTACCGTCAAATTCGATCAGCTGTTCAAAGAGCCGACAAGTGTTTCTGTGACGCAAGGTGACAGCTCACGCCTGAGCCTAGTACCCGGCGTGCCAGTCCAATTGCAGTTTAAAACCAACAAAGACCTACCCACCGCGCCGGACGGACAGCACCTCGTGGGCTACATCAGTATCCGTGAGCGATCAAGCAACGACGAAGCGTTACGGGTTGGGATCGATATTGAGCCTTAGCAGGGAATCGGAGGTCGCTCTCGTCGCGGTGTTTCGAGCGGCAGGATGGGCTAGCCCGCGGGCTGGTTCACACCGGGGTTAGTTCTGGCTCGTCCTCGGGTGACCAGTGACTGCTGCGGATTTTGTCGAACTCGGCTTGGCATTGAAGGAAGGCATCGACCACGTCCGGATCGAAATGCTCACCGCGCTCGGCTTTGATGATGCCTATTGCCTTTGGGTGGGACCGCGGGGCTGAATATCGCCGACGAGAGGTGATCGCATCGTAGGCATCGACCAAGGCGATGATTCGTGCACACAACGGGATCTGCCTACCCCTCAAGCCGCGAGGATACCCTTTCCCATTGAATCGCTCGTGGTGGCAGTAGGCGATATCCACGCACATCTGCAACAACGGCACCGAACCGGTCTTGACCATGGCGAACTCGAGAGTTTGCCGCCCGATGTCCGTATGCGTTTTCATGATCTCGAATTCTTCGTCGGTCAGTTTGCCGGGTTTCGTCAGAATGTCATCCGGTATGCCCACTTTTCCGATGTCGTGCAGCGGCGCCGCTAAGCGAAGATCTTGCAGAAACTGGGCTGAAATGCTCTCGGCATGTCTTGGCATACCGCGCAGTTGCTCTGCGACAATCCGTGCGTAGCGAGATACGCGATCCAGATGAGAGGTCGTTTCTTCATCGCGATACTCAGCCAATCGTCCGATTGTTTGGAGCAGCACATCCACCGAATCCTGAAGCCGTTGCATCTGCTGCAGATTGCTGATGGCGATAGCTGCAGAATGAGCCACTGAGTTGACGCAGTGGATTTCATGGGGTTCAAACGACTTCCCATCACCACGCTCGGTGACGTTTAGCACACCGATGGTCTCTTCGACGCCGGTTTCAGTCCTGCTGATCAGGGGCGTGCATAAGAACGAATCCGTTTCATACCGCACGGGAAGATCACCACCGTGTGAATCCTGGTGTGTCTTCGCAGCCAACGATTTCCCGGTGGTAAAGACTTGCCCAGCTACACCATGGAGGGACTCGACTCGAATGCGGGCGACGACCTCCTGTTCAATGCCCACGGCAGCCACACAGGTCAAGTGTTGCCCATCTGACTCCTTGAGCATCAACGAAATCCTCCTGCTGCCCGTCACATTTTCGACGGTCCCCACCACAAGCTTGTAGACCTGTTCGAGATCAGTCGTTTTGTTGAGGGCCTGGGCGTAGGAATAGAGGATTTCCAGCTGGCGGGTTTTGTCGGAAACCTGATCCGACAGCTGCGTGTTCATACTGTCGAGCTTCCGGTAAGCCCGGTTCAACCGAGTCAACGTACGTACCCGAGCCAGCAACTCATTGGGAGCAAAGGGCTTGGACATGTACTCTTCGGCCCCCGCATCGAGGCCGGCGATGACATCTTCGGTCTGGGACATGCCGGTTAGGAGGATGATGGGAATACGACTTGTAGCCTGATCGTTCTTGAGCTGGCGCGTAGCCTCAAGTCCATCCATGACGGGCATATGGACGTCCATGACGATGACATCCGGTTGAGACTCATGGGCTACGTCAATGGCACCTCGACCAGTACTTGCAGAAACAACTTCAAAGCCCTTGGATTCAAAGGCGATGCGCAGCACGCGCAGGAGAACAGCCTCGTCATCCACGATCAACACCCGAGGACAGAGACGCCCATCACGGGATTTTGAGCCGTCTGCTGCAGAAATATGTTCTTCGAACAATGCCATCTGCTACCTGCGATAGTCTCTTGGCCCGAGGTTTTTGACTGACTGAACTCACACATCGGATCGGCCGACCCTTCGGGTCCGCAACAATCACACCTAAGATTGATCGGTTGGCTGGTCCTTGGAGTTTCGCTTGCTCTGACGAACATCGCGCACCTATGGGACGTGGTGTGCAGTGCCCCCATAGCTTGGGCGATTCTGGAACACCGCAAGCCCAGGGCTTCGAGGCGACCAAGTGCCCCGTATGCGACTCGAAGGGTCGAGGGATGCCCTTGGACTGTGGATTAGCGGACGTTGCGAGTTACCAACCACATACGACGGGCTTAGTGCGATCCGAAGGCGCACGTTTGCCTGCTTGGGCGCCCGTGTTTCTTTGCGTCGAACGTTGGACTTGGGGCGCGGCAGCAGCCAAGCCAGGCCGCGGAAACTAAGGCCTGTTCGGGCAAAGCCATCAGGCCTAGAATCCTAGAATGATAGCAGCGATGATTCGATGCCTCATCCCGGTGGCTGCGGCGCTAGGCGGTGCAGACCATCCTGGCCACGTGCGCTTTGCGACTTTCAACATCTGGGAGTTGACCACGACCAAGTTAGAGCAGGTAGATCGCCTCGGCCGAGGCACAAATCCTCAACTCCAAGGTGCCGCCGAGATCATTCAGCGCATCAGGCCCGATGTCTTGCTGATCAATGAAATCGACTTTGACGCCCAATATCGAGCCAACGCGCAGTTGTTTATTGATCGCTATCTAATGGTCAGCCAGCAGCAGCAGAAACCGATCAGCTACCCGCATGTGTTCTTCGAGGCCGTCAACACCGGACTGCCCACGGGCATGGATCTGGACAATGACGGCAAGATGGACGGCCCGGCCGACGCCTTTGGATTCGGCCGCTATCCAGGTCAATACGGGATGGCCCTGCTAAGCCGATTTCCAATCCACCCCAAGGAAGTCCGAACTTTTCAGGATTTTCTCTGGAGGGGCATGCCCGACAATCTCATGCCCGACGGATCGCATGACAAACCAGGGTGGTACAACGCTAAGGAATCTGCGATCTTCCGCCTGGCTAGCAAGAGCTTTTGGGATGTACCCATCACCTTGGGAGGCTCCAAGGTCATCCATGTGCTAGCCTGCCACCCGACGCCACCGGTCTTCGATGGGCCTGAGGACCGCAACGGCAGGCGCAACCACGACGAAATCCGCATGCTCGTGGACTATGTCACCAGCGGAGCCGCGGCCGAGTATCTTGTGGACGACCGCGGACGACGCGGAGGATTAGATTCCGGGACTTCCTTCGTCGTTCTCGGCGACCTAAACGCCGATCCGGAGAAAGACCCGGCCGCTTACGGACGACCGGCAATCGTCAGGCTACTAAGTCATCCCCGTGTCCATGATCCCATGCCAACCCGGCACAATTCTGGACGACCCGAAACCGCCGAAGTTGCTCCTGCAGCCCGGACTTGCGAATTTGGTCGCATAGACTATGCCCTGCCAAGCAAAGGCCTACGGCTGCATGAAAGTGGTGTCTATTCGCCTGACCCGACTCACCCTCAATATCGGCTGGTGCAAGAAACAGCGGCCTCAAGCGATCACCGTTTGGTTTGGGTGGACCTTGTTTGGGATGCCGAGCAAGACAATCCGATCCCGTGATCTTGAAAACAAAGACGCCTGCCGTTACGTTCACAGGGCCAGGGCATTGCCTTCCCGTTCCGCCCTTTCGTCCGCAGGAGATATGACATGCCCTCCACCAGCTCATCGGCGCCCCTCGGCATCGTTACCCTACCTCAACACATCCTCGAAGCGCAGCGCAAGCATCCGACTGCGACCGGTGAATTCACTTGGGTTCTGTCGGGAATCACGCTGGCGTGCAAAATCATCGAGTCGCAGGTCCGCCGAGCCGGCTTGGTCGATATTCTCGGATCAGCCAATCAAGTGAATGTCCAAGGCGAAGAGGTCCAGAAGTTGGATCTATTGGCCAACGAAGCGATCCGCCAATCGCTGGGGTATCGCGGCAATGTGGGCATCGTCGCTTCCGAAGAAGATGATGAGCCAACGGTCCTGCAGAAAACCAGACCCGGAACGAAGTACATCGTGCTGTTCGATCCACTCGACGGCTCGAGCAACATCGACGTGAACGTGTCCATCGGCACGATCTTTTCCATTCTAGAGCAGCGCGAAGACGTGCCTGAAACCGACGGTCCACTTCCCCAAATCCTTCAACCAGGCATCAATCAAGTGGCTGCGGGATACGTCGTGTATGGGTCGAGCACCGTGTTGACCTATACGACCGGTTTTGGCGTGCATCTGTTCACCCTCAATCCAGAGGTGGGCGCCTTTGTACTCAGCCGCGAGAACATCCGCCTGCCCGAGTCGGGCAACATCTACAGCACCAATGAAGCCTACAAGCACGACTACCCCGAGTCGTACCAAGCCTATCTGGATTGGGTCAAGACCAAAGAGGCGGGCAAACGAAGCCTGCGCTACATCGGGTCACTAGTGGCTGATTTTCATCGAACGCTACTCAAGGGAGGTGTCTTCCTCTATCCGCCTACCATCGAGCAACCCGGAGGCAAACTGCGGCTGATGTACGAAGCCAACCCCCTGGCGTTCATCGCCGAGCAAGCAGGCGGAATGGCCTCTGACGGCAACCAGCGGATGATGGAGAAACAGCCGACAGCCCTCCACGAGCGCACGCCCCTGATCATCGGCAGCAAGAATGAGGTCGAGAAGGTACTCAGTTTCGTGCAGTAAAGGAGCCTAGCCTGCAATTGCGAAACTAGCCTATCGGCTGGATCCAACTTAACTGCGGGCGGCACGAATGAAGGCTTGAGCTAGCGCTGGATCGATGGGTTGATCGGTTCGGCCTTCGGGCTTGAGACTGCTACCTACGATTACACCGTCTGCTGCCGACAGAATCTCTGCAACCGTATCAGCGGTCGCTCCGCTACCCACCAACACCATTCTGTCAGGGACTGCCTCTTTGACTCTTCGAACCGCATCGAGATCGGCCGACCTTCCGGTCGTGCTGCCGGTGACTACGATGCCCTGCGCGCAGCCGCGATAGGCAGTCTCCTCAGCGGCCAGGGCGATGTCCGGTTGATTGAGGGGGACGGCATGCTTGACATGGACGTCTGCATAGATGGCGATGTTGGGGCCAAGCCGCTGACGCAAGCGGACGGTCTGATCTGCTTTTCCTTGAATGAATCCTTGATCAGTCGCGGATATGCCGGTGTGGACATTGATCCGAACAAAAGATGCCCCAGCCGCAACGGCGATACCCAAGGCTGACGCTGCATCATTCCGCAACGCGTTGATCCCCAGCGGCAAATCAACTTCTGATTTGATCGCCGCGGCAACGATAGCCATAGCGGCGACAGTAACCGGCTCTAGCTCATCTGCCGCAAACGGAGCATCGCCAAAATTCTCCATCATCAGCCCATCGAAACCCGCTAGGCACAGTACATTGGCGTCGGCGAGGGCGTGCTTGACGATGGCCGACAGCGCATCTGTGTGATGGACGCTGCCAGGCAACGGCGGCAAGTGAATCATGCCGATCAGGAACGGTGGGGGCGGTCGGAACATGCTCAAGAACCCACCTAACTTGCGGCCCGGCGAAATACTGCCACCACATCCTCGATCGGGACCACAAACAACTGATTATCCGCCTCGAAATCTACGGGGATCGCATTGCGCGGATTAAAGAGAACCCGATCATACTGATGGATCGGAAAATCTTCGTCAGCGTCTATTTGCGCCGACACCGTGACCACCCGACCCGTGATGGTAGGGATTTCGACTGAGTCGGGCAGCTCGATGCCACCCTTCGTACGTTTCTTGTCCTCATCTTTGCGGATCAAGACCCGCTTGCCCAACGGTTCAACCGTTTCGAGGACTGTTTTCTTTGCATTTGCCCGATTCGCCATGACCAGCCTTTTTCGATGTCAAGAATCCCAGTGACTGCCGCTTGATTCTAGGCGCTCCATCGATCCAATGATACCCCGCCAGTACCGCACCCCGCGACGAATCGATGCTCCTTGGGAGGTTAGTCAAATTCATCGCCGCGGAACGTGCTACCCAGATAAGTACGGCGAACTAGAGCATCACGAACCAACGTTGCCGGCGTACCCGACCGAAGCTCCTTGCCCTGATCCATGATGTAGCTGCGGTCGGTGACCGCTAAAGTCTCGCGCACGTTATGGTCTGTCAGAAGAATGGCAATCCCCCGATCGCGCTTCAGGCGGAGAATCTCGCGCTGGAGGTCTTCCACCGAGATCGGATCAACGCCGCTAAACGGTTCATCGAGCATGATAAGCTTAGGGTTGGTCACCAATGCCCTGGCAATCTCTAGCTTTCGCCGTTCGCCGCCCGACAGGGTACGCGCCTGCTGATTTGCCTGAATGGTTAGGCCGAACTGTTCGATCAGATGGTCAGCCGTTTCTTTGCGCTCTGCCTGAGACATCTCGGGCATAGTTTCCAAGATGGCCAGCAAGTTTTGTTGGACGGTAAGCCGTTGAAAAACACTCGGCTCCTGAGAGAGGTAGCCCATTCCTCGCTGAGCCCGCTTGTACATGGGCAGCGAGGTGACATCCTCGGAGTCGAAGATGACAGTCCCCTCCTCAGGCTCGATCATGCCCACCGTCATGCGAAAGCTGGTGGTCTTCCCGGCCCCGTTTCGGCCTAAAAGCCCAACAATTTCGCCCCGACATACGCGAAAACTCAGCTGATCGACCACGGCTCTGCCGTCATAGCGTTTGACCAGATTCCTGGTTTCCAGCAGCACTTGTTCCGGCATCAGAATGAATCATCCAAAAAAGCCAAATGACCGTGGATGGGCTGTTGAAAACTCAGCCGATTCGCCACGGGGCGGCATATCCGTGAGCATGATAATCACTAGCCCCAGACTCGTGCAAGATTGCTGCGCGGTTCTTGGAACAACAGGATTACCACATAAACCACTGTCAAATCAATAGTTCCATTCGTCACCCCGAGGAGGAGGACTCAATTGCCCTGAATGTCCACCGCATCTACAGCAAACACCCCATCTAAAGGACAAACCATACCTCCACCGGGGCCTGGAGGTACCGATTGTGGATAACCTCTTTGTCGATAGCGGGTTGGAGCCTTGGACGACAGGCGTCTGTCTGATTCGGGCATAGATCGAAACTGCTCCGCGAACTGGCCACCGCGTCCCGGAGAGGCCCTAGCGAATCCACCGCATTTTGCCAAAGTCTGGGACGATCTTGTTGCCTTCCAAGAAAGGCACCGCATTCGTTCTCTGCCAGCTGGGCCAATAGACAAAAAATGCCCGACCGATCAAGAGATCATGCGGGACCGTGCCCAACTGAATGTCTTCGCCCCGATCATCAACGTGATGACCCAACTCCGTCCATAAACGCGAGTCTTTGCTCGCTGAGCTATTGTCACCGAGCATGAAGTACTCTTCGTCGCGCAGCCAAATTGGCTTTCCCTCGGTCCCCCAGCCCGAACCCACAGCTAGTCGTAGACCTCGGCCATTTCCCAAGGATGTATAGTGAGTATCCCGCCAAAGAGAGACATGCCACATCTCAAACCCCAATGCGTCACCCACGAGCACCGGAGATCCAGCAGATCGATTGTTCCGATGGCGCAATTCTACCAGATCAGAAACGAACATCGAATCGTCCGTCTCGAGCACTAGCGCATCGTTCACCTCGAGGGTCACACGGTAGTCAACTTTTTCAAAGCTCATCGCTACTGGTTGATCGAATTGGAAGGCGCTCACCCGATTCTCACAAAGAGGTTGGGCATCCGCCGCTGGAGGCCCGCCCTTCGTGCGGAACAGTGCAACATGGCCGTCCATCCGAATGACCGCCCAGAAGTGATCCTCGAATTGGGGAAGGCCAACCTTTAGCGCCCCTCCGCCTTCCCTGGGAACAAGAACGAACTCGAGCCGCAAATCCGAGACCGGGTATCGTTGAGTTCTATTGTTAAGATGCTCAGCCACCAGGTTCAAGTTGTAGGGGCAGAGGTCATCGACCATACTGCCGGCGAAATTCAACACACTGGAGGTTTCATCAACACCGCGGCAAACGAGCTTTCTGTTCGACGTATCCCAGGCAGATTGTTCAGCAGGATGTGGTTGCCATCGTGGCTGACCGGGATCGCGCTGCCTCGGCGGGTAGTCGTGGTGGTACACAATCTTCCACAGGGCCTCTTGAGCGGCGTCGCTCTTGCGGCTGATCCGGAGTTTCGAGTCCAATTCCTCTCGGGCTGCTTCTTCGTTGGTTCTAATCTTGGCCAAGAGATTTGCAGATGGCAGCCCTCGCACGTCGGGCCTAAGCAGATACTTGCTTTCTCGTTGGGAATCTAGCCAAGTCAGGGTCGATTCAGATAATTCAGAGACCGGAGCAACATATACATCCCCGTTGATGATCTCCAGCACTTCGTTGGGCATGCCGACGAGGCGCTTGATGAAGTTTTGGGACTTGGGACCTGGATCTTTGAATACAGTCACGTCCCATCGTTGGGGCATGACGTCTCCAAGGTCTAGATCCAAAGGCCACTTGAAGACGAGGATGCGATCACCCGATTCAGCCATCCCTCGACTACGCGAATAGTCGTTGAGGCGCAAATTCTTCGTGGGGTGGTCGCAGTTGGGGCAGATGGCAGTACGGGGCGCCTGCTTTACGAGTCGGCCTCGATCAACAGTCTCGACCTGCCCCGAGACACCGTAGGCGAACTCCCAGCCGCAATCTTCGCAAGTCAGCGTGTCGTGTTTGCCAAAGAGCGTTGTGGCCATCGAGCCTGTAGGGATCACGAAGGCCTCGATGATGAACGCCCGGAAGACAAAGGCCATGATCAGCGCAACTACGATTGAATCAAGGGTCTCTTTGATACCTTCGCGATGCGGGATAGTTTCGGTCTGGGCCACGTAGTCGACACTTCCAAACTTGGGTAAGCCTCTTCTGAGGCGTGCTGTACCATGGGCGACACCCTAGGACCGTCACGCGCGGTCAAACCCCAGTCTGTGATTGTTTTCAACTCCGCCGTCCTGTCAAGACGGATCGAGATGAGTGCGGGTCTGGGTGGTCGGCTCCACCGGCAAGCCTACCACGAAACGCGCTCCGTCCGGCGTGTTGTCAGCGGTGATAGATCCCGCGTGCTCCTGGATAATGCCGTAGGCTAGGCTCAGCCCCAAACCCGTCCCGGCGCCAGTTTTCTTCGTCGTATAGAACGGATCAAATACACGGCTAGGATCATGGATGGCCGAGCCGCTGTTGGAGATTTCAATGCAGATTCTGTCGTCCCGGGGAAATGACCTGATCCATATCCGCCGACCGTCCTTGCTTCCTTCGGATAAGGCATCGAGTGCATTATCAATGATATTGGTGAACACTTGTTCGAGGCGGTCGGCATCGGCTTCGACGGTTCCTGACGATTCCAGCTTTAGATCGACATCGACATGATCCATGCGTTTGTCGTGGCGAAAATTCCTAAGACAGGCCGTGACTACTTCAATGATATTCACAAGCTCAAAGACCAATTTCCGCTCCCGCGCAAAGTCGAGCATGTCTTGCACGATCTTGCTACAACGGCGGCCTTGCTGCTGAACTTCCTTGGCCAAACCTTTGTCTTCATCACTCATGGCCTGCCCTTTGGTCAACAACTCCGACAGCCCGCAAATAGTGGTGAGGGGATTGTTGAGTTCGTGGGCTACCCCTGCTACGGTCTTGCCCAAAGCAGCGAGCCGTTCGGCACGGCGAGCGGCCTCCTCTGCCCGCACCTTTTCCGTGATGTCGGCAGCCGTTCCTGTCGCCCCGACGATCTCCCCATCCTTATCCCGCTTGGCCATTCCGTTTACGCTTACCAGGATGCGAGTCCCATCCTTGCGGACGAGTTGGGATCGATAATGATAAAGAGGATTGCCGGCGATGATGCTCCGAAAAGCACGCCAATCATCAGCGGCAACCTCCTCAGGTGCGATTTCCGAGAAACGGCGACCCAAGAGTTCTTCCGGTTCGTATCCCAAGATCCGATGTGAGGCAGGATTGACGTACGACCACCGGCCGTCCAGATCGAATGACCATATCAGATCGTTGGAGGTTTCCACCAATTCCCGATACCGCTTCTCGCTGGCCCGAAGGCTTTGTGAGGCTCGTTGACGCTCGATGGCTGAGCAAACATTTTCGGAAACGATGGTCAGCAGCTCAAGATCATAATGCGAGTAGACCGAGCTGGATTGGTAGCTCTGCACGACCAAGACACCGAAGGTCACTTGCTTCGTCTTGAGCGGCACACCCAACCAGATGAAAGAGGGGCGGCCGACCATGGCCACCTCTCCACGCTTCACCAGCGCGTTATGCGTTACCTCATCGGCCAGCAACGGCACGCCGGTACGTCGCACATAATCCGTCAGGCTCTGCGTAAGCTGTTCGTGACTGAATTGCTCTGTTGCCTCGAACGCATCAACACAATAGGGAAAGTAATAAGTCCCCTTGTCATGATCGTACAAAGCCACGAAGAAATTCGTGGCATCGATGAGTCGACCAAGTTCCCGATGAACTGTTCCAAGGAGCTCTTCCAAGGTCGGTGAGACGTTGGCTGCCTGGGAAATCTGAACCAACGCCGATTGGGTTCGCTGCGCTTGTTTATTCTTGGTGATATCGGTAATTGTGCCAACATAGGCACTAAGCTCTTGATCTACATTGTGCTCAGGAATAGCGGTGCCTAACACCCAGCGAATACCCTCCGCACCACAAATGCGGAATTCTGATTCAAATCTCTTCTCGTGGGCCACCACATCCGTCCAAAGGTACTGCAAACGGCCGCGGTCTTCGGAATGAACCGCTTCTAGCCATTCTCTCCCCATGATCTGTTCGGTCGAGAGTCCCGTGATTTCGCACCACTGATCGTTCACGTACACGCATCGTCCAGCCGCATCCGCGCGGAAAATCCCGACCGGACAGACCCCAGCCAAGCTTGCAAAACGCTCCTCACTCTGCTGCAGGGCTTGTTCAGCCCGATGCCGCTGCGACGCTCCAATGGCCAAGCCTACGAAATCTGCCATCGATGAAGCGAAGAGTTCTTCTTCTTGGGTCCAGTTTTTCTGCGGACCAACCTGTTCACAGCAGACTACGCCAATAGCTCGCCCCCCTACCCAAATGGGAGCATCCAACATTGACGCAATCTGCAGTGGCTTGAGATAGCTCGAAGTGAACTCGCGCGTGAGAGAATCACGCTGAGCATCGTTGGCTACGATGACCTTATTCTCCTCAAGAGCGGCGAAATATGCTGGGTAGTCTGCGGCGCGCAAAATCCTGCCTTCCCTGTGGCTGGACGAGGCTCGCTCAAACAAGTCCTGGCAACGAATCTGCGTGCGGTCCTCATTGAACAGCCACACACCAACCCTTCCTACGTCTGCTACCTGTGCGACAGTTTCAGTGATCTCCTCCAATGCCAACTTGAGCTGACCGCTCTTGATCTTCGCGCTCTGTGAGAGGTGTATCATGGCTTGACTGTAACGTCGCATGAAAGCTTCGGAGCTGGTCAGCCGCTGACTAGATGCTGTTGGATTACTAGTGTCAACACAGATCCAGGACAGTCCATGCCCTCCATCAAGAGCGATATTCTCTGTGGAAACGAATACGCGCCTGGTTTCGTCATTCTTGTGGCGAAGCAGCGCTTCGACGTCGCGAATGCGGCCCCCGCTCGTGAACAAGCTCATGAGTTGATCTTGGCCTGCCGAATCCGTCCATATGCCTAACTCGTGGGTTGTTCTTCCCCGAGACTCGTTTCGCGTGTAACCCGACAGTGCGATGAAGCGTTCGTTGACATCGAGGATGATTCCATCGATACCGGTCAGCGCCATCGCAACGGGGCAAGCTTGGAAGAAGCTTTTGAAATCGACTTCCTCGCCGAAGTTGCTTGCACCTATGAACTGTTTCGAGGATTCAGCCACGCAAAAGCCCCAAGAAGAATGCTGGCCGGCGGTGGAAGTGACATGACTCCGCGCCCAATTGCCGACCCTTCCGAATTTGCCAGCGAATGAAATCCAGTGGATGCTCAGGCCTAACAATAAACGCCGGACACACACAGCAAACCAGCCTGCCGACCACTATAGCATACTACCCCAAAGATATGCCCGAAAGGCGGAACCAGACCGGCGTCGGGCACGCGTCCCTAGAAGAAAACGCTGGAAACACGCGGCGGCGGTTTCCAGCGTTCAAGTTTTTGGGGGATCGCTGTGGCCAACCCAGGCTGCAACGCCCGGTGTTGCCCGCTGCAGAGCAGCCCTACTGGCCGCTGGCGGCCAATGATTCAGACATAACGTCGAGCCGCCCATCCGCGGCACTGACAGACGTACCCATTGAGCCCACCGGCACGATGTGAACCTCGACGCGGCGATTTTTCGCCCTGGTCTCATCCGAGTTGTTGGCAGCGATGGGATGATGTTCGCCGAAGCCCATAACTCCGATACGCGCCGGCGGCACACCGTCTGCTTGCAACACATTGGACACCGAAATCGCCCGATGTACCGACAGGTGCCAGTTGGTCGGATGAAGTTTCTTTGTCGCCGGACGGCTGATTCGCGTGTTGTCGGTGTGGCCCACGACTATCACGTCGAAATCATTGGCCTCAGCCAATCCCATGATTTTCGCGAAACCAGCCAACGACGCCTTGGCTGACTCCATGACAACATCGCTGCCCAAAGCAAACAGGAGATCTGACTTCCACTTCACCGTGCCCGTAGAAGCGTCATACTCGATCGAGCTGGGGTACTGTGCAGCGAACCGTTTCAGGGCTGAATCCAAGGCCTCGGGCAAGATGGTTTGAGTTATCACAGCAGGTCCGGGCATGCCTCGATCAGCCATGGCTTCGAGTGTCTTTTGAGCCGAGCCAAATGCGGTATCGAGGTGGTCATTCTCTGACTGCAGGTTGGTCACCAACTGTGCTTTGGTATCGAGCTCGCCCTCAAGCGAGGTGACTTTTGTGCGCAGATTGTCGGTTACCGATCGCGCATCATAGAGCTCCTGCTCGATCTCCGCCTTCTCTGCCTGTAGGCGCATGTGAGACATTTCCAACTGCCGGTGCTTGTCCAACCCTACGCAACCGGTTCCAAGCATGCAGACTACAGCCAAGCCCATCAATCGACCCACAGTTTTCATTTCGTACCTCCTGTACTGTTCAAGACGCCACAAACCTACTCCCACGCGTTGCTGCGCGGCACGATGCTCACCTGGTCCAATGCTGAGTCGATGCAGTTCCTCTGGGTACAACTGTAAGAAAGATGAACCTGCTACAATTTCGCCCTTCCAATGCCACACCGCCGGAACCCCGGTCGATGCACATCAGCGTGCGCCCGATCAACCTGCGGATCTCTTGCCAACAAAGACGCCAACTCCCATGGCAGCCAACGAGAGTCCAAGGCTCCCCGCCCCGAAAATCCAAAGATTCTCGTAGACCATATTGAGCAGCGATGGCCAAACACCTTGCATGATGGAGGCTGCGCCAAGCCCAGCTACGCACATCACTGCCACGCCAACAGCCATCATTCCCGTCAATCCCGTCGAGATCGGGTCAGGCCCGTATTCGACTACCGTGCGGGTCCGAGCGGCGGCTACACTACTCGTCGCCGATTCAAACGGTTCAGTCGTGGTTGCTTCTTTGTCTTCAGGCTCTTCGGTAATCGCCTCTTCAAGGCCTGCCCGGGTCGCATCGCCCATTTCTACGGGCGGAGCTTCGTCCTCCGGGTAAATCTCATCCAGCAGATCTGCGCCCAAGGATGTGTCGTCGCTCTCGCGGGTCAGATCGAGCAGACCCGAGCCGCTGCCAATACCTTCGATTCCCAGTCCAATCGCACCTTCGGTTACCACGGTTGCAGCCAGTGGATCGACATCGATCAAGTCGTCAGCATCCTCGTCGAAGACGCTCACGCCAATCGAACTGACAACGGTGTCGTCCTTCTTGGGAGCTTGCTCGCCAGCCTTGGTGTCGTCTAGGTCAGCCTCGTCAAGAGATAGGACGTCGCTGCCCAATCCCGGAGACGACGCCTCCAAGTCGATGCCGCTGCCCAGGCCCGGAGTCGAATCGGCTAGGCCTATTACGCTGCCACCCAATCCCGAATCCTCAGCCGGCTCAAGCACCAATTCACCACTGGCGCCTGGGCCTTCCGTACCCGAAGCCGCTGCTATGGCATCGATTTCATCGACCTTGTAATTGACCTTGCCCGCGTCTCGAAACTCGCGGAGCTGCGCATTGCGCACCAGCTCTTTGATCTGGTCCTCGGTCATGCTTAGTTTTTCGCAAGCTTCTTCAAGCGAATAGAAACTTTTGGCCATTTCTGCGTCCTGTTGAATTTTCCTGGCAATGACGCCTCTGTGCTGCGGCGATCCGCACTGCCTGAATCACACTGTTGTCCACTACGGAGAAGTTCCAGCCGATTGTAGCTTCCGTCGTCGCTGATCATCCACCATCCGCTCGACATCTTCGGGCAATGGATCAGCCAGATTAAAGTGCTCAAGGTAGCGGTCATACTTCCAAGAGCGAGAAGCTACAAACCTCATGATCGGCTTAGTTGAATCTACTTCATAGCACCAGATCGTCGTGGTATCCAAATCAACCATGAACACCCCGAAGCCGCCTCCAGATAGCTGCCCGGTAAATGCGAACACCCCGCGGGCACCCGCCTGGTTAACCGGCTGGGCCAAGGCTATCCCACGACCCTCATCCAGCCGCAGGAGAAGGCAAGAGGCGATCACCATCAGGGAAACCGCGATCAACCAACTGGCCGCCCCGTTCCTCGAAGGTTGAACCACAACCACTGGACGGAGGTCCGGGGTGAGGGGTTCGTCAACTCCTTCGACTTGGGTTTCGTTCACAGTAACTCGCTGCCGGCTACGCATTGGGCCGTGTCGTTTGGATGGTTCAAATTCCACCACGCATTATAGCGGGACCAGGAATTGCCTCAAGCCCAGCTTCAGCCAGAGACCTGACCAAACGCGATTCTCGGTTGCTTGCTCCCGTGTGAATTGATTATCCTAGGCAGCTTGCCATGGATGAGGAAACCACCCAACCATCATCCCCGGACCGCAATCGACCTGACCAGGCCAATAGCCCTGACGAGATCGGTCCGGCAACTCTGACCCGCAAGCGCGCAGGGAGGGGTGCGACAGGTGTCATCGTCCTTGGCTACGGCTTGGCCGCCCTCGCCCTTTGCTGGCAATCAGCACCGAGCCGGGAAGAATTCCCGTTCCTAGTAGTGTCCTACTGCGTCTTCATGCTGCGAACCTTCGGCCTGCACATTGGGTTTTTGCTGGTCCTGGCTACTGCAGTCTTCCTCCTACGACGGCAGAAGCGGCATACCCTCGCTTGTCTTCCCCTCGTTGCACTGGGCCTGTTCCCGGAGATGTGGAGCTATTTGCCAAAGGAATCAGCCCCGCTGACAGGACAGACGTTCCGCCTGCTGCACTCCAACCTGCTGTTCGCCAACCATAATTTCACAGCCGTGGCAGAGGAAATCGCCCAGGCCAATGCCGATGTGATCCTGCTCCACGAATACGATCCCGATTGGCACAAAGCCATCGGAGCGCAGCTCCAGGAGAGGTACCCCCACGTTCAAACACACGCTACGGCGGGCTCGTTTGGTTGGGCAGTTTTCTCCCGTTTTCCGATGAATCAGCCAGTGGTCAACCTAGCCCCGCCCGGCCTGTCCAGCCGCGTCATCGTCCGGACTGAGCTTCAGATGTCTGACCGAACGCTCGCCCTGTATGCCGTTCACATCAACCCGCCCAAGGCCTTGCGGCGCCTGGCGACCCAAGATCAAGGCAACCGGCAGCTCATCGACCTGCTCCGGGATGAGTCGGGCGCAGTCTTGGTTGCTGGCGATTTCAACTACACCTGCCGCCATCAAATGTATCGCGATTTGGTCAACAAAGGACTGAGCGACGCACACGCCGCTCGGGGCAGGGGCCGAGGAGCAACCTGGCCCGCGGTCGGCCTACTCCGATTTGCCCCGGGAGTGCGAATCGACCACGTCTTCCTCGGCGGCGCCTTGGCCTGTATCGACATCAAGACCCTGCCCAGTCATGGCTCGGACCATCGAATGGTGGTGGCTGAGTTGGGGTTCATCCGAGCGTCGGATTAGGTTCCTGCATTCGCTGGGGCGACTGACAAAGCAACGACCAACTCCCAAGACTTGTGAAGGGACAGATAGGATCAGCAGCTGAGCGATGCTAGAATCGGGGCATGCCCGATGGCCGCAAAACGTCTCCGCAATGGCATGTCTATCTGCTTCGGTGCAGGGATGGTGCGCTATACACGGGGATCGCGACAGATGTAGATCGACGGCTCCGCGAGCATCAAGACGGCAAGGGGGCCAAGTATCTTCGAGGCAAAGGCCCGCTGGAACTGGTATTCGAGAAGGCTGTGGGCGATAGAGGCCTCGCCCTGAGTGTCGAGTGCTCCATCAAGAAACTGTCCAAGGCACACAAGGAAGCCCTTATCGAGGGCGATGGTACGATCAAGCGCATCATCGCGCAATGGCTAACAGCATGCCGTGAGGAAGGCAGCGGCGGCGAAGACGGGTAAGCCGCCCGCAGCATAGTCCACTATTTGTAGGGCAAGCCTGAAGACTCAACAGCAAGCTGTATCAGTGGCCTCAACCCGCTGCACTGGCGGAGGATGCCGCTGCAGCGGCGCTGGCGGCCGCGGCAGCTGCGGCGGCCTGCTGGGCGTTGATGATGGCCTGCATGTCGAGCAGAGCCTTGGCGTCGGTGACCACCTTTAGGTCTTTGCCCAATCGGGCAAGCTCCAAGAACGTCGTGCTGGAGGCTAGGTTGAAGGTCAACGAGCGGTCCGGTTTTGGCTTTAAACTCTCCATAATTCTGCGGTGGCGCAGAACGCTATCGACGACGTGCTTCGCTGAATGATCCAGAAACGACAAGATCGCCAATTCGTCGTAGTCACTCTGCCAGATGGAGACACCGTGCTCTTTGAATGTCGCGGTTAGCGCGGCATATCGCGAAGCAGCCATGGCGGCATGGACCCGCGCCAGATAGAGGATGTTAGCCGCCGTTTGCAGTCGGTCGCCCTTGGCAAAGCCGCTGGCGTTCAGTGTCTGGTAGATCTCCTCGATGTCTGCTCCAATTTGTTGGACCGAGGCCTTTTCGCCTACCAGGATGGCACACGCCGGGAAATCGTCCGGGCCGGTCAGCCACCAATGATGCCGCTTCATCTCCTCGTACATTTCTTTGAGTTCCTGCACGGAGCGATCTGAAACCGGGGCCTTGTCAGCCTTCATCCGCAGCACGAGGATGGCCATTGTTTCGTAGATGGTCGACCGCCTCAGCCCAGCCTCACGAAACATCTCCCGGACTCGCTTGACTTCGACCAGGAAGTCGCGGGCGTTGTCCTCATGCAGAACGAGCATGGCCCCCACGATGAAGCGCAGACTTGAGTTGAGTGCCCCGAACCAGCCGGACTCGTTCTTGATTTCGTCGGCCATCTTGCGGATGGCGCTGGCTACGTCGCGGGCGTGGCCGGGACAAGAGATCGCGGTCACTGCTGAAAACCGCAACGACGACGCGTCTCCCATCCAACCGCGATCGGCATTGAGGGCATCATAGAGTTCCCGAAACCGTGAAACTGGATCCTCGGGCAGTTCGAAATTCTGTGCCAAGACGTGCCTCCTTCGACGCTAATTTGGACAGCTCATCGGCCCATCGTGCGTGCATGGGGAAGAACGCATGTCCCCGGATCGCGGGAGGACGGGCGATCTCCTTGAGTCTATTGTGAAGGATCGCCGCGCAAAGGTCCATTCTAATGTCCGCCTGAGTTTATACAGGCCTCTGCTCGGACATGCCCAACCAAAGCAACGGTGGCGTGGCAGATCATCCTAGTCGGGGATCTCCAGTTGCCATGCCCAAGGACCGCGATTACGCTGTCTAATCTGGTGGTCAATAGTTTGCAGATAGCGGGCGGCGCCCGACCGTCACCAGTGGAGTTGCGGTGTCTAGAGGAAGTGCCTATGCGTTCCCACGAAGTCTTGCGCGAAGCAGCCGACGAAATCGGCGTCAAGGCATTGGCGGCTAAGTTGCGCCTCTCGCCTGCTTTGGTGTACAAATGGTGCCAGGAGTCCAACCCCGATGATCGCGATGCCAGCGGTGCTCGGAATCCGCTCGACCGCCTGAGTGAGGTAGTCGAAGCCACCGGAAGCACCAAGGTAGTCAACTGGCTATGCAATCAAGCCGGCGGATTCTTCGTACCTAATCCTGAAGTGCAGATCGAGTGCGTAGATACCCAGCTGCTGCTCAAAACCCAACGCCTGGTTGAGGAGTTCAGTCGACTGCTATCCACCGTGACCAAGTCCATCGAGGACGACGGCTTCATCGACCCCAGAGAGGCGGCCCGCATCCGGGAAGCATGGGAAAGCCTCAAGGGAATGGCTGAGTCTTTCGCCGCCGCTTGCGAAAGTGGGCACTTCAATCCCCCACCCGCTGACAAGAAATGATCTTTGGAGCCTCCCTTGTCTCACGTCGATCACCTCAAATGCATTTGCTGCAGCCAATCCTACCAACCCAACAAAGTGGGATTCACTTGTCCAGCCTGTGGGCCTGATGAGGGCATACTAGACGTCGTGTACGACATGGCCGCAGTGGGACGGGTACTCGCCCTTTCAGACTTGGTTGATGCTTCACCAACGCATTGGCGATATGGTCCACTTCTCCCATTGGCTACCCGCCATGCTGGCATTGACTGGCCCATCGGATGGACGCCCTTGACCGATTCGCCCGCGCTGGCCCTGGCTTTGGGCATCAAGAGACTGCGGGTCAAAGATGAGGGCAGAAACCTCTCGGGTTCGTTCAAAGATCGTGCCTCATCCGTGGGGGTCGTTCGCGCCTTGGATTCAGGCGCCAAAGCCATCGCCTGCGCCTCAACGGGCAACGCTGCCACTTCACTGGCCGCCTGTTCTGCATTGGCAGGAATGCCAGCCTACATCTTTGTCTCAGAACGCGTGCCCGATGGAAAGTTGGCTCAACTGCTCATCCACGGAGCCTGCGTCTTCAAGGTCATGGGAACCTATGACGACGCCTATCGCCTCTGCATGGAAGCCTGCGACAAGTTCGGCTGGTACAACCGCTGCTGTGCCTACAACCCTTACTTGGTCGAGGGCAAGAAGACCGGCGGCCTTGAATTGGCCGAGCAATGTTTTGCCAATCCACCCGATTGGGTAGCCGTCAGTGTCGGCGACGGCTGCACAGTGGCCGGCATTCAAAAAGGCCTGCGCGAAATGCGCGAATTGGAGATCATCGACTGGTCAACACGAATCCTGGGTGTACAAGCTGCGGGGGTTGATCCGATCGCCCGAGCGATGCAGACCGGAAAGCTGGAGCAGACTTCCGGGGATACTTTCGCAGACAGCATCAACGTACCGGTCCCGCGGAATTGGCGAAAAGCCATCCAAGCTGTCAAGGAGAGCGAAGGCACATTCGTTACCGTCACCGACGATCAGATCGCCGAAGCCATGCGCCAATCCGCCCGATTGGCCGGTGTTTTCACTGAACCTGCCGGGGCAACCAGCGTTGCTGGGATCGCCCAGGCGGTAGCGGAAGGAATCATCGATCCCAAAGCATCGGTGGCAGCGTTCCTGACCGGCAACGGCCTAAAAGACATCAGCGCTGCCCGCAAGGCCGCTGGCGATCCCATCGAAATTCAACCGGACCTCGGCGAAGTGGAACGCCACGCGATGGCGTAGCGAAGCCGCCTCAGAACCTGATAATTCTCATAAGTGCAGGAGCCTTCAAACCTATGGCTGGCATCGTCCTGGAAAACTGTTGCCTCGTTGATATTGATCCCGCTTCGGTTCGGTTTGAGAAGCTGCGGATTGCAGACGGATTGATTGCAGGTATCGGTGCGGAAGTCCAAGCCGAGCCGGGAGATGAAGTCGTGGATTGTTCCGGGGCAGTTATCCTGCCCGGACTTGTCAACGGGCACACGCATCTCTATTCCGCGCTGGCGGTGGGTATGCCCCCACCGAGCGAACCGCCGGAGAACTTCTTGCAAATTCTTGAGCGTGTTTGGTGGAAGCTGGACGTCGCTCTCGACATCAAGTCCATCGAAACCAGCGCAACCATCGGAGCCATAGAAGCGCTTCGCTGCGGAACGACCACTCTGATAGACCACCACGCTTCGCCAAACAGCATCGACGGATCGCTGGACGCCATCGAGCGATGCCTCGACTCGGTCGGACTGCGTGGCGTCCTCTGTTATGAAACAACCGACCGGCATGGCCTATCCGGTCGCGAAGCAGGCTTGGCTGAGAATGACCGCTATCTCGCCCGCCACACCGATCGGCACGACGGCCGTTTTGCAGGCCTTGTCGGCGCGCATGCCCTGTTTACCCTTGAGGATGAAACCCTCTCGGAGCTGAGTGACCTAGCCAAGCGGCATGATGTCGGCGTGCATATCCATGTGGCTGAGGATCCATGCGATGAAGAGGTTTGCACCACTGATCATCAGATTTTCCTGTCAGATCGGTTGCGCTCGCACGGGCTGTTGCGACCAGAGACGATCATCGCCCACGGCACGCACTTAGCCAACGACGACGTCGCTACCATCGCCTCTGCCAGTTGCAGTATCGCCCACAACACGCGATCAAACATGAACAACGGGGTGGGATATGCCCCGCTGCCGCAGTTAGCGTCTGTTCTAACCGTTCTGCTGGGAACCGATGGCATTGGCGGCGATATGTTCGCCGAAGCGAGAACAGCCTGGTTCAAAATGTGTGACGAGCAGACCGCGCTTAGCCCCGATTCAGTGCTGAAGATGTTGGCCAACTCCGCTCGCCGGGCATCCCAATCCTTGGGGGTAGAACTGGGCAAACTCAAGACAGGTTGTGTCGCCGACATTGTGTTGACAGATTACTTGCCTGCTGGTCCCATCCACGCTGGCAACGTGGCTGGGCACCTTCTGTTTGGCCTGGAGGCAAGGCATGTGAGGGACGTCATCATCGGCGGGCAGTGGCGACTGCGCGATCGCAAAGTGCTGGGCGTCGACGAAGGACGAGTCCGGCGTGAGGCTAGTGAGGTCTCGGCATCTCTCTGGGAACGGATGTAGCCTACGCTGCTGACCACCCTCGCGGGGCAACACGAGCATGACCCTGAATGAATCAACTCACGGTTGGCCCAATCGGTTTTTGATCGCTTGCTGCTGCTTAGTGGCGACACTAGGTTGCTCATCGACGGTTCGGCAGCCCGCGTGGATCGCAACTGGCAGCCGAGGAATGGTAGCCAGCGATTCTGAATTCGCTTCACGAGCAGGTCTGGAAATCCTCCGGCAAGGGGGTAACGCTTTCGACGCAGCCGCAGCCGTCTCGTTCGCCCTGGCGGTGACCAGGCCTCAGAGCACCGGGATAGGCGGCGGAGGTTTCCTGATTGCATGGAAACCAGCCGGCGAAGAGATCGTCGTCTCGGATTTTCGAGAATCCGCGCCGGCAGCTTCGACGCCACTGATGTATGCCCAGGCAGTCAAGCGCCACCCTGGTACACCTACGCCAAGCCGTTACGGAGCATTGGCAGTGGCCGTGCCCGGAATAGTGGCCGGCCGAGCGGAGATGTTGCATTCTCACGGTACGATGTCACTGGCTGAAGTGTTGGCCCCAGCTATTCGCCTAGCCCGTGATGGTTTCCCGGTAGACCAACACTACATCGACGCGTGTGTCTCGGCTCTGGAAATCTACGACCAATATCCGTCGCTTATCGAATCATGCAATTACGTCTACCGGACGCATATTCGTTCCGGAATTCTTCGCAAGCAGGGCGAGGATCTAGTTCAGCCTGAGTTAGCCCACCTGCTGGAAACCCTGGCTGCCAATGGAGCAAGTGTTTTCTACAAGGGTCCGATTGCAGAAGCATTGGTCCGCGCGAACAATCGACACGGTGGTATTCTCTCCAAAGGAGATTTTGCTGATTACCGCGTGCGGAATGATCGACCTCCCGTGGTGTTTTCGTATCGCCACCACACCGTTATCGCCATGCCGCCGCCTTCTTCGGGCGGAATTTGTCTGGCTGAGACGCTGAACATCCTGGAGTCATTCGACCTCCCCAAGATTCATGCAGATAAACCCGCCTTGGCCCGCCATTATTTCGTCGAAGCCATGAAGCATGCCTTTGCCGATCGGGCGCGCTGGCTGGGGGATCCGGATTTCGCGCCGATACCCGTCGGGCTTCTCACAGCGAAAGGGTATGGTCAGCAACTCGCGTTTGACATCGACGCAGACCACTGCAGCGATCCGGAAACGTATGGGGCTGTGCAGATTCCAGACGATGCTGGAACCTCCCATTTCTGCATTGTGGATCAATGGGGCAATTGCGTGGTCAGCACAGAAACCGTCAACACCGAATTCGGGTCGCTATTTGCCGTTGATGAGTGGGGCCTCATCTTGAACAACGAGATGGATGACTTCGCAGCCGAAGCAGGCGTTGCCAACATATATGGGCTGGTTCAATCTAAGCGCAATGGAGTCGAAGCCGGTAAACGCCCGCTGTCTAGCATGTCACCTACCATCGTCCTGAAGGACGGCAAGCCAGTGCTTCTCCTGGGCGGCTCGGGCGGGCCTCGCATCATCAGCTCGGTGCTAAACGTGCTTCTGAATGTGGTTGACTTTGGCATGCCACTTCAGGACGCGATGACCACCCCGCGCATTCATCACCAATGGCAGCCGGACCAGGTCTTCTTTGACAAGGCGCCACCATCGAATTGGACTATTGGGCTAACTGCCAGGGGTCACAAGCTCAGCGAACAATGCAAGACGGGCATCATCCAGGCCATCCTCATCCAGAATGGGGAACTGACCGGCGCCTCGGATCCACGAAAAGGTGGTCGGCCTGCCGGCGATTAGCATTGGATCGCAGTTGGTGGTGTGGGACTAGCCCGGGCTAGTGCTCACCAGAAAGTTGAACACACCGAAAAACAAGGCCAAGAAAAAACCAACCACAGGAAATACAAAGTCCATCGACACGTCTCCGTGAACAAGATTCTTGGACGCCCAATCAGCCAACCTGATCAGCCGGGCAATGAGCAGTTGCCTTGAA
>JAJDDP010000137.1 GCA_029260235.1 Phycisphaerae bacterium
GAAATGTATTGGCCCAAGCAGTGCCCCGAACGCCGCCGAAAAATACGTAGATCAAGACGATCAAACATATCAGTGCGGATCCCAACCAGAACGGAATCGCCCCGGCTGCTACCGAGCCAGGTCCGCTACCGTGACCGGCAAAAAGCGAAGGCAACGCGCCGCCGGTGACTTTTTCGATGGTGACGCCTGCGCCCATCACCCCGATCAGCAGATAGGGTATGACCAGGGAGACCAAGATGGGGAAGAGCACCAGTCCAATTCCGTTGGATTCGAACCGGTCCCGAAAGAACTGGATCTGCGTCGTGTAACCATACCGGCTGCCGAAGGACCACAGCTTGATGCCCACGAGGAAGAAGCAGGCTGAGTGGATAATGCCGGACCAGGAAGCCATCATGCCGTATACGCCGATGCCGGTCTTGAAGGATTCTCCGGTCGAGCCAATCAACGCGAAGGCGGTCATCGTAGTGCCAAATAGCGACATCAGCAGCACGAACGATCCGATGCCCCGAGAGGCTAGGAAGTAGTCGGCCGCTGTGCCCTTGAGCATTCGACTGCTAACCAGCCCGAGCACCAACAGTAAACCCAAGTAGCTTAGAATAATGATCAGCTGCGTCACGCGGGGGCATCTCCTTGATCCGAGGCGAATGCATTAGGAGCGCTTGGTTCATCATCCAAAGGCCAACAGTAGTAAGATGCCAGCGCCCAAGTTCCAGCCGCCAAGAGCGACACCAGGGCGTGATAGGCTAACCCTATGGGCAAGAACCCCATCACCAACGTCTCTGAATTATCCCACCACCAAAAATCCTGGTGGAAGACAACCAGAGCGACCAACAGTCCGTACACGATCATCTTCATGATGCGCTCGAGCTCCCTTCGAGTTGGAGCGGTTCAGGCAAATCAACCCATTCCTGGAGGGCAGAGAACATTTCGGAAACATCGTTGTCGAACACATCACCGACCAGAATGCGGGTGACGTGGTCGATGTACTGTGGATACTCAGCATGAAACTTGCCGAAGCTGAAGTTCTTATCGTAGAAGGCGTAGATCAATTGACGAATGGGGGCGATGCCGCCGAGGTATCGTCCCGCAAACGCTCCCAGCCGTTCAGCCGAGAGGTCGCCGGCTTCGAGGGCTTCGTGGATGGAATCGGCGGCCCACTCGCCGCTCTTCATAGCCAACATGATGCCTGATGAATACACCGGATCCAAAAAGGCAAATGCATCACCGATCAGCACCCATCCAGGGCCTGAAATTCGTTTGGATCGGTAAGAAAAATCACGGGTGACGTAGACGTCGCCGACTTGGGAGGCGTCAGCCAACCGTTTCCGCATACCGGGACAACTGAGAATCTCCTGATCAAGCGTCTCTTGCGGTTTATTGCCTCGCCCCGTGAAGAGCTGGGTTGGCGATGCTACTACGCCGACGCTGGTGATATCCTCTGCCAAGGGGATGAACCAAAACCAGCCCTTGCGATCCTCCGTGTGCATGATGATGGTGGCCCCGGCATCGCGCCCCCGATCGCGTCTGGCTCCCTGGAAGTAACCATAGATCGTAGCGTTCTTCAGGTCGGGGTCCATTTGACGAATGTCAAGTTGCCGCGATAGCAGTGAATCTTGACCGGTGGCGTCTATGACCACGCGAGCGGGGATCATCGTTTCAACGCCGTCGATCATAGCCCGGACGCCGGCTGCGCGGTCAGCATCGAAGAGCACTTCACGCACCATAGCGCCCTCGTGCACCTTTGCGCCGTGCTCCTTCGCGTTGTCCAGCATCATGCGGTCGAACCGATCCCGGGTAACTTGCCAAGTCACCGAGTGTTCTGCGGGGTCACGTTCTCGAAAGTAAAATGGCTGAGAATCCCTGCCAGAGGCAGAGACGAATTGAACGCTCTCTTTCCTGGGGAAGTCGCTGGCCTTTAGTTTGTCCAGCATGCCGATTCGCTTGAGCGTGTGGTAGCTATGCGGAACCAGTGACTCGCCGATGTGGTATCGGGGGAACGCTCCCTTTTCGAGTATGAGCACGGATCGGCCATGGTCGGCCAGCACGGTGGCGGCAGTTGCTCCTGCCGGTCCACCACCGATGATCAAGCAATCGACCGGTTGGTTGGAGTTCATGCGATTGATGGTCACGCGCCTCCCTTGAGATCGGTGACGATTTCGAGCAGTTCGATGGCCGGTTCATCGTCGCAATAGATGGTGCCGATTCTGCCGAAGGCACCGTCCTGCGGGGAATGACCGAAGCAGAGCAGCAGATGGCTTCCCGGCTCAAACCTGAGATACCAGCGCGGCTCAATGCGTCTCAGAACTTCGTTGCGGATGAGGATATCGCCCAGCGGAGTTTCACGGGCCAGGATTTCCTCCCGCACATTCTCTGGCATCAGGTCCAAGTCCAGCCGCACGATGCCCACTTCAACCACGCTGTCGCTATTCTCTGGAAGGAGAACGATCTCTCGTCGATAGATGTGGCCTGTAACGCTTTCTTGAAGAACCTTCAGCCTAACGGGCTGGCCGTGGTATTCAGGAAGCCTGAGCGTCATATGCTCCGTATGGGCCAGTAGTTGGCGATACGAAGCGGGCAACTCATCCTCGCCCACCAGAACCGGTTGGGTCAAAGCTGCTGCGTCGTCCAAGAGACCTTCGCAGATGTGTTTCAACGCCTCAGCAGGTGTTTCGTGTTTCAAGATCTGCATCCCTCCCAGCGAGGACCCAAATTGGCGCAATTTCGATTCGATTACTGCATTTCTCGAAACTGAGGTTCAAAAAATCGTGGCAACAGCCCATCGACACACAGCATGCCTGCCCGAGTCAACTCGACCCCGCCGTCCCGAAGCAGGGCAAAGCCTTCCTCTTCAAGCGAGCCAAACTCCTGCTTGAACTCCTGCAAAATGTCAACTCCAAACTTCTTATCGAAATAAGCGGCATCGAGTTGCCCCTCTTTCAGTTGCAGGATCAATTCACGAATCAATGCCTGATGATCGGTCGTAGGAAGGGCACGCGAAAGCGGAAGCGATCCGTTTTCGATGGGGCCAAGATAGCCCTCCCATGAGTCGGCATTTTGATAATGCACACCGGAAACATGAGAAAAAGAGGCTACGCCCGTTCCGACCATGTCCGCCCCGCGCCACAACGCACTTCGATAGTAGAAGTCTGAATCCTTGACCGCCTTGACAATCGTGTTGGCGCTCGAAACCACATAGCCGGCTGACTCGAACAATTCGAATGCGTAGTTGATCCAGCCGCGCTTGGTGGCCCAATCCGCGACTGGTGACGTTCCGCCGGAGCCCTTTGCCTGACGGGAATATTCGGTGTTCTGGGGCAACTCCATCTGATAGATGGTCAGAAAATCCGGCTCCATCTCCAGCGTCTTTTCGACGGTGGCTTTCCATTTGGCATCCGTGTCGCCGACCATCCCTGCAATGAGATCAAGGTTAATCTGATCAAAGCCGATTTCGCGTGCCCACTCATAGGCCCGAATGATTTCCGGCGATTGATGTGCCCGGCCGTTCGATTCCAGGATCTCATCGTCAAAATGTTCGATGCCGATACTCAGTCTGGTGACGCCGATATCGCGGATGGCTTGGAGTTTCTTCTTCCGCAGCGTGCCCGGCTCACACTCAAAGGTCACCTCGCGGGCATTGCTCCAGCTCCAGTGCTCATTGATGCGCTCGATCAAGCGATGAAGTTGCTCGGCGCTGATGAACGACGGCGTGCCCCCTCCGAAGTAAACAAAATCAAATTCTCGCCCTTGGAAACAGGCCTCTTGGGCGTAGAGTTCGATCTCCTTAGCCAGGGCAGCCAAGTAACGCTCTACATCGCTCGAGTTCTTGCCGGTATAGACCCGGTAGTAGCAAAACTTGCACCGTTTGCGGCAAAATGGAATATGCAGATACAGTCCCAGCGGGGCGGCAGATCCGTTTGAGTCAGGCCTGGCGCTCGGCTGAGCATTCAGAACAGCTTCGGCGGCCGGGATGTGCTCCGACTTCCAGGCCGAATAGGGCGGGTAGTTGGTGACGAAGTAGCTTCCCACCTCGGTCTTGGCGTCATCTTTGAGAATGTCCAAATTCATGGTGATAGCTTATCCGGCCTGGGCAATGCCTCATGGTAACAAGTTGGTCACGTTCTTGGTCGTCTTGGACCCGCTGACGCTGCTGTGCCGGCGCATTATAGGTGATCTGCGGCGAGATTGGCCAATCCGCGTTGATTACCTGTAAGAAAATGTCATCTTGATGGAGGCCTCTGCTGGGGCGTCGCTAGTCTCTCGCCTTGAGAATCAAGGCGTCATAAGCGAAGGCTGCGATCATCCCGCCGACAATGGGTGCCACCCAATAAACCCAATGTTGTGACCACAAAGAAGAGGTCGCGCCACCGCCGCCGATGAGGGTGCCGATGGTTCTGGCGGGGTTCATCGCTGCCCCGGTGATGGGGCCACCCATGAGGATGTCTACCATGACCGTGAGGCCTATTCCGAACCCTCCGATCTTGGGTGCCCGAGCATCTACGGCTGTACCGAAGACGGCAAAAACCAGCAAGAACGTCAGCACGATCTCCACCAAGATAGCGATGCCCATCGGAACTGCCGCACCGTAATTAGGCGTGCCCAGCTTACAGGCTTCGATTGCTTGCGCGCCGGTAATGGCTTGCTCCCCGCCGCCACCAGGACCGAGCTGATTGAAAACAGCAGCCAAGATCAGCCCGGCGATTGTTGCCCCGGCGCACTGGGCAATAATGTAGCCTAGGGCTGCTCCGGATTTGATTCGGCCAGTAACCAACATCGCCACCGTGACGGCTGGATTGATGTGGCCGCCACTGATGTTCATCGTAGCTGAAACAGCGATTGCCAAGACGACACCATGGGCGATGGCAATGCCGATCAAGCCAGGTGATCCAGTCCAAGCCGTTGTCAGGATAGCGCCGGCGCCAATAAAGGTCAGCGCAAAAGTGCCAATCAGTTCGCAGGTCAGGTTCTTTACCATCGGTGGTTATCTCCATCCCGAGCAATCCAACCAGCCGCTCTTGGCGATGGCAGGAATCGGGCGCTAGCTATTCGTATTGGGCCGGTGTGCCGGTTCGCGCTGCCGTCACTGCGCGTAAGGATACACATAAGCGGTTGGATTACCAGGACCGGTTCAGCCAACGGCGGGGGAAATTGCAAAGTGCCTACGCGAAGCTGGACATCATTTCCTCGACTTGGGCGGGCAGGGTGTCGAGGGCATCAACGAAGTCTTGACGCGTATGAAGCCCCAGCTGTTGAATTGCGTCTGTTTCAAGAAGATTGAACTGACCTGGTACGCCGTAGCCCAGGATGGAGGTGATCGTGTCTACCACTTGAATCTGAAGCTTCTGCATCCGGTGCGGGTCAAGGAGCTGAGGTTGCATGTGATGGTCTGCAATGACGGCTGATAGCTCTGCCGGCAACTTCCATGCAGCGGCGATGAGTTCGCCAAACTCTTGGTGGCACTCGAAGCAGAAATACTCAAAGACGGCTTCTGTGGGCTCGCAGTGGAGAATCCCTTGTTCCTTGAGAACGATTCGCAGCACGAGCACGTTTCCGATGTCGTGGAGGAGTCCGCACGCAAACGATTCTTCTTCATCGCAGCCCGTGTATCTTGAGAGCGTGCGCATCAAGCAGGCAGAGGCCAACGCTCGGCGCCACATACGCGTCGCAAAGGAACTCCTGCCCGACACACTGAAGGTAGCTGCATAGACTGACTCGTGCATCATCAGTGTTCGTAGTGTAGCTGTTCCCAATCGAGCAACGGCCGATTGAAGGCTGCTGATTTTTTGAGTACCCCGGAACATAGCAGAGTTAGCGGTCCGCAAGACCGCCGCGGCCAAGACTTGATCCTCAGCAATCAGGTCGGCCAATCCCTTTACTGACCAGTCCTTCTGTCGCAAGGCCTTTAGAACCAGTCCAGGGACGTGCGGCAGGGGAGGTAGATTGAGATCGTGGCCATCGAAGTACGTAGCAAGCAGATTCTCAATGGCGGCTTCAGCCTGGGCCATGGACGGGCGCAAGATGCTGATAGGACCCGTTTCGGTAGCCACTTCGTCGATCCACCACGGTTCGATTGCTGTTTCCGTTTTAGTGCGAGGATCGGTGAGCGCTACCGCAGCGCTCCCACGGTTGGGCCGCGCTGGGTTGGACATGGACGTGGCCGGCTCGCCCTCCGGCCGTTTGTCCGCAAACGAATTGATGATCCAGCCCCAAATTCCCATCGCTGGTCCTATTTAGGCCTGCTATCCCACGGCCCCAAAGCTGCGTCGCGAGAACCAATTGATACACCCCCACCCTCCTTGATGTATCGGCGGCTCATGCCTCTCGGTTTGTTTCCTCGGCATCCCAATTCGCGGCCCTCATGGACTTCTTCTTGCGCTGCGGTGAGGGCCTGTCAGGTGGAGGCATCACATAAGTGTCTTGTTCGTATGGCTTTAGGGGGATCTGCTCCGAGTTGGAAGGGGTCGCGGGAAAAGAACCGTCCGTGCCCGCAATAATCGGAGGGTCAGCCCGAATACCCCATCGTTGTTGATGGGAGCATTAGGAAACCCGCTGGCCCAAAGGGCCGCACCTTGAAGGGGCTTGCAGTCATGAACGGATACCCACAAGTCATCCAGAAGCAGCGATCATTCCTCTCGAGCCTAGCCTTAGGCGCCAGTGCAGTCTTGGTAACAGCCATCGTTTGCGTAACTGGCTTGGGTGTGTTTGCTATCAGAACGATGGATCTCAAATCCAGCGATCTTGTGGGATTGGTCGAGTCAGCAGTCGCTGGTTTCCCGGAGTTCATCGAGTCGCTTCCGCCCGCTTTGTCGGATGCACTCCACGACGAGCGCAAGCCTGACTATGTGAACCAACTAACCATCAACGCCAAATTGGCCAGCGCGAAGGGCCGGAATGATCGCGCTAGACCTGTCATCGAATTGGTGAACACCGGCGACGAACTCGTTTCCTTGCTTTCGATGAGGGTCGTCGTTCTCAACCCCGACGGCGAGCCAGTTGTCGAAACCAACAGGTGGGGGGCAACCCCGTTCGCCGCCGAGGATGACTGGTGCGGACCGCTGCTGCCAGGATCCACGCGTCACCTCTCCGCTGGGCGGATCCACTTCTCTGACGATGTTGACTTGGATGACTACACCGTCAAGGTCGAGATCACCGATGTCCGCGTCTGGCACTCTGATGACAACGAAGGCGTCGTCCTGACCAGCAATCGTTGACACTACTCGCCCAGATACAGCGAGTACTACCTGATAACGCAATCCTGTCCAAGGCCCTGGGAGTCATTTCCCGGGGCATTCTTGCTGGGTCGAGCCACGCTTCAACGAGCAGCTGGCTGAGTCAGGGGATCGGGTAGCCCAGCCCCCGCAAACGCAGCCGATCGAAATACACAGCCAGGGCACGTTCCGCACGGAGCGGTTTTTTGGTGGCATGACCAGGAAAGTTCAAACGGAACAGCCGCTCGACGGCCCAGTTGAACGATTTGGGCGGCTTCAAGATCCAGGAGTGGCGTATCTAGCTTGAGAGATCTCACTTTCGGTAGGGCGGGCTCTAGCATTGCGGCGAAGGCGTGGCGAAACGCCCACACATCGACCCTCCGCTCGCGAGACACTTCGTGGAGCGCTACATCTTGAGCAGCGGCGGAATGGCCGGTGATCAAGGTGTGTGCTCCGACCGCCGCGGCATACTCAGCTCCGACGGACAAGATCGTGGTTGCCAAGCCGGCGACCTCATTCGGTGGACCGGGCCGACCTTCTTGGCCGGGATGGCGGACGTCAGGAGATCGGCTGATCTGCAGAACATGAGGCAGGTCTAGGACTTGAAGGGTGGCGCCCAAATTTTCGGCAATAGCCGAGGCCGCCGCCCGTTCTTCCGCCGCAGAAGCTCGGCCATAGTTGACATAGAGCGGGAACAATCGGGTGTTGTCTCGCCGACAGTATGCCGCCGTAGTGCTGCCAAACCCGCCACTGAGTAGGATTACTGCCGAATCCATTACCAAGCTCCCATTGCCCTGTGATCAACCAACGCGAGATGTAGATATCGGCCAACGAGAGTCGATTGGAATAGGGCATTGAGGTGCGCGACACCCGCGTCGGGACAGGCATTCCCCAACAGATGCAGGAGCGACATCCGTGTAGCAGCGCTCATCATACCTCGATGGCTACGCGATGTTCGCCTGTCGCGCAGATTACATGCGTCATGCCCGATGCGACAACAAAAAGGGCCGGGCGACGCACCCGACCCTAGCCGCGTAGACTCAACCGCCTACGATTTTGGATGATTGATTGGCCTATCGGACCCTGACAACAGAGACACCCTCGTCAAATGCTGCCGCTTGAAGCTCGCTCCTCCTACCACCTGACTCCGAAACTAACGCCTCGGCTACGGCGATGACCATGGCGACTCCCGCGATGACCGTGCACGCGTTGACCGCCGTACGAATAGGAGGGATACCTCCGAGCTGAGTACGTCACGCGCGGGCTTGACCGATAATAAGTCACTCGGCGCGTCGGTTGACGGTAGTAGTTCCGCTCCACATAGACAGGCCTATCCACATACACACTGCGCCTCGGGGCGGCGTGGGAATAGCTTCCGTAGTGGCTGGATTGCCGCGCTGCCGGATACCAGCCGCCTCCGTTGCCCCCAACTTGATAGCCACCGCGGCTATAGCACTGCGCTGATGCCTGATCAGCTGTTCCCAGGAATCCCACTAGGCCACAAAAAACCGCCAACTTCACCATGGTTGCCTTTGTCCCAAACATCAGAGCACACTCCTTTTCGTTCAGTGGCCAGGGCTGCCATTTCTGCCCCTAGCCGGTCCTTTATTCCACCGAACACTAAGACAATATAGACCAAGCAATAGTTAGCGTCAAGATACTATTTTCCTGAAAAAACCTTTTACTGAGCGTGCGTAGTTGCTAACTACTTTCCCTGTAGTAGGTTATGAACTTTATTTCGGAAGGATCGGATGACGCGCATGAAGACTTCGCGGTCATCAGGGTCAAGATGGGCAAGGAATTCGAGGGTCGTAGCCCGCCGCGTGGCCTGGTATTGGGCGTGGGCCTTCTTCCCTGACTTGGTGAGCGAGACATCGATCTTTCGCCGGTCATTCTCGTTGATCTTGCACTCCACCAACCCGCCCTTGGCTTCCAATGAGCGGATCAGGCGGGACATTTGGGCGGGTAGGATGCCGATTTCTCGCTGAATCTCGCCTACGTTTTGGCTTCCGGCTTTCGCTAAGATGTCGAGGGCGAGGAACTCGATCTCGGTAGGCTCGCGGTCGTCTTCGGTGCGCATTCTGGAGCGCAGGGCTGAAACCATCGTCGTAAGCTCGAAGACTTCATCAGCCAACTCGATCAGTTGTTCCTGATTGGCTTGGTCGGTCAAATGTTTACTCATTTCAATCCAAAAGACCCACGATAGGCCTGCGGTGCGAAGCAATGCCCTTGGCATGGGACACGAAAGGCATCGACCGGTCAATAGTTGATGTTTACGAAATACTCTGGAAAGCTCAGCGGCCGTTCCCCACGCGCTTGCGATGCCTATTTTGAGGCTTTGCCCAGCCACATCGAAGCCAGGATGATGAGGATCTGGACCCCGATGCCCAGGCCGTAGATTGCACCGGCAGCCGGAATAATGAGCACGAATCCCTCGACGAAACGGGCCAGCCACCAGGCGCCGAAGTCGGCGACAAGGGCGAACATCGGGGCGACCGCGACCCAATTGCGGGCCGTTTCGGGCAGCCGCGTGAGCAGGAAGAGCAGGCCTAGTATCAGCGTGTAGACCGGGATCGCTAGCATGTGGATGTGCGAGACCAGGAGCAGGTGTCCCAGTGATTGGGGGCCAAGCTTTCGGGGGGACGGCGTTTGGCTTGCGGCGCTACCGGCAGCTTGAGATGCTCCTTCCTGTGCGCTCCCTGGGGCTGCGTACTTCCAGACCATCTGGTAATCGATATCGAACATGTCTGGGCCATAAGGTGTGTCGGGTTTCTCCCCATTCTCGATATTGTGACAACTGAGACAGCGCAACTGAATGACGCGGCTTGCGCTGGGGTCGCCTGTTTCTACGAGCGATTTCTGGTTGAATTCCTTTTCAAGGGCGCCTCTCGCTAGCCAGGTAGTCAATGCCCGCACTGATTCTTGCTTGCCTTTGATCAGCTCCTTGCGCATTTCGCCGCCTGGCTGAATCTGTTCGAGCATCCGGGATTTTGGCGCTGACGGAGTTGACGACCGGTCGTCTTGTTCGCGATGGGGCGCGTCGATGCCATGGAAGTTGGCCCGCAGATCATCCAGAGTCAGGCCCTCGCGCTCGTCCGAAAGTTCATGGCGTTGATAGAGGTTACCCACGGCAGATAGATACCCGAGGCCGATCAGGCAGACGAAGGTAGACAACAACAATCGCGCGGGCGTCGGAAGATGGCGCAATGCGAATGGGTCAAGCTGCTTCATGGCCTGTTAGTTTCAGCGCCTGCGCCGATTGGTCAAGGCCTATTTCTGAGTGATGCACCGTGCGTTCGGGCTGCGGGTAGAATATTGCCGAGTGCTCGTCATGCCTCAATACGCATGTAATCTTGTCTTTATTCTTGACCGCCAGAATAGATGACGTACACTGTAAGCAGAGCGGTTCGATAAACCCGCAGAGAACAGATGAACAGCAAACAGCAAATCCTTACAGCCGTGCATGTGGAGCAGGCATCGCCCGAGAACGCGATGTTTAGCACCGTCGCATGGTGCTGTGCCGTCCGAGGAGGCACGCCGTAGGGTTCGAAAGCTAGAATGTTTTCCCAAACCCCGCGGCTGGCAAAGCTCGCGGGGTTTTTTTGTTGAATAGTACGTAAGTAGACCGCATCGCCCTCCGAGCGGGTGATCGGACGACAAGGCCGTTGCGCGCGGTCTGCGCAAGCTCCGCGCGCAGCGGCCACTTAGGAATTCAAAAACTCTATGAGCCGCGACGTGCGAGTCCAGGGTTGACTGATCGCTCAGGCTTAATCGACGGGGATCGTTCGCACAGCGGCACAGGGCGATGACGTCGAGCTGGTCAGCCCGCGACCCATTAAGGAGGACTGAGTGCCAGTAGTGGGGAGCCAGTGGGCTGTCGGGAGGAATTGGCTTTCCGGCAGCCCGCTCGCATTAAGTGCCCGGTGATCTTGTTGCTCAACGGTTCAACGCCTGGAACTGGGTAAGATCAACTCGATGTCGCTTGCTCAAAGACCGCCGAAACGGGCGGCATACGAAGGTGAGTCGATCCATTCTGGTCGCAAGATAGAGAACAAATGGGCGTCCTGGTAGCAGCCATCCACCAAGACATAGCTTCGGAGGGTGCCTTCTTGGCTCATGCCTATTGCCTCGATGACGCCAGCCGAGCCTTCATTGGTTGCGCGGCAATGGGCCTGCACGCGTTGGATGGTGGTAGCCCGAAACAATCGATCAACCAGCAGACGCCCCGCTTGCGATGCGTAGCCGTTGCGTCGATGGTCGGGATGAATCGCAAATCCCATATCGAAGCAGCGGACCATGACTGGCTCCATGGGTGTGTCGAAGGAGATGTGGCCGACGATGACTTCTTTGTTAGTGGCTGCTGATTCGGTCAGGATGATAAGGAATTCGCCCTGCTTCTGGAGGTCTGGTTTCCGGTTGACGCGCTCTTCGATCTCAGCCCGCCGTGTAGGCCAGCGAGATTCATGGCAATCGACGACTCTGGGATTGCTCCACCATTCCATCATTAGCGCAGCGTCGGGCGGTTCGACTGGGCGGAGTGAGACCGTCTTGCCTTTGATCACCGGGCGACTCCAGAGTCGAAATCTGGCCTATGCCTGAACTAGGAAGACGCGAAATCACTAAGAACAGCCAAGCTTAGATCCAGAACCACCTGTTTCTGGTATTCGTTAGGGCGTGGAATCGTGTCTGCTCCATCACATGTTGCATGCATCATTGGCTTGCTGCTCTTCGCTGTCTGCTTGAGCCTCTGCGAAGGCAACCAAATCCGTTGCGCTGATGCCGCGCTCAAAGAACAACGCCTTGATCACGGGGAGAACTTCTTCGGCCGTGGCGTCGGCGGGGTTGTCGTTGCACTCTGCCAATTGGTTGGCTGCACCTACCGTCCGCTCAATGGCGGCGTCCAGGGTTTGGTCATCTCCCAAGTTTGTTTCGCAGATTTGTTCCTGTTTGGACTGTTCGATGGCCGCCACATCTGCGACGAATTCTGGGAAAGTGCTCTCGATCCCCTGGGTGCTGTTGTAGCCGACCTTCAAGGCGTCGAAGACCTCCTCGTCGGTGAAGGTGGTCGGTCCTCCGAAGCATTGAACCGAGGCGTTATCCGCGGTGGTGATCGCGCCTACATTTTGGTCCAACTCTTCATCCTCGCCCAACTGGAACTCAGCCAAGGGATCGTCTGTCGTGTCGCCTCCTCCCCCTCCACCACCTCCGCCAGCCGGCGCGGTGTTACAGGCTGAGGCAAGAACGGCGATGCTGCAGATTGTCAGTATCCGAGTCACGAAGAGGATGTCTTTCATCAATTGCTCCTTAACCATGGTTCGCTTGCGTGGCGAAGTTTCAAGTAGTTTGGGTGTCCCGTCAATGGGCCAACCATTCTAGAGAGTTCGAGTCAGTTCCCGGTGATTGCGGAGGCGGGGTTTGCTTCGATCACTCTAATTTCGAGCCCGCCGATGAATTTGAGCAGTGTGAACGACATCTCTGCCAGCGACGTACTCAGCAAGGAGGAGGTGGCGATGGCGATGTGGGTTGGATTGCAGTCTGACTCTCGCTGGGCCGCATCAAAATCAATCCACTCGCCGTCGATGTAGAACTGAGTCCACATGTGGAAGCCAAACACGTCTGCTGTTCCGGCGAACCAGGGCACATAAACCAACCCGATGACGATGCGTGAGGGCAGCTTGTGAACTCTGCCCAGGGCAGCCAGCAGTACGGCGTGTTCGCTGCAATCGCCTTCTTTGTTGCGGCAGACTTCGCTGGCGCTGGCAAAACCGATGCTGAGGTTCTTCTCTCTGATGATTTCGGTGACATACTTGCGCAAGGTGTCGGCGATCACGTACGGCTTCACGGCCTTCTTGACCGCCTGATTGGCCATGGAGATGACCTTGGGGTCGTCGCTGTTGATCCAGATGTTGGGCGAAACGAATTCGTCCATCTCGGGTATGGGCGACGCTTTAGCTGCACTCTGGCGCAGGGCTGCGTGATCTTGGCGGGTGATCAGCAGCTCAACACCATCATCCGAACGGTTGACCTGCTTCTGCATGCCTGTTTCGGGCAAGTCGGGCAGGGGGCCTGTGGATTTAGCGACGCTCAGGTATAGCTTGAGAGACTGAGCTGCATGGCGGTCAATCTTGCGATTGGCCTTGACCAGCGTTTGGACGAAGAATTCGGGTGCTTCGATATCTTTGGTAGCTGTGGCCTTGTCCGTCTTGATCATCTCCAGAGCGATGCCCATCATCGCGACGGACATCTTGAGGGCTTGCCCGTCCTCGTCCACCCAGCTCGTCGAGTCGATCGCACCGGTCGGGAGCTGGAGGGTGGTTTCGACCCGGGTGGCCTCGGCCTGTCTGTCCAGCAATTGGATGGTCTCGCGTCCCTGGATTCTAACTTTGCTCACTACGGCTGCGTCGGCTTTGAGGGATGGAACGTAGGCATCAATTTCAAACTCGAGGCCCTCCTTGAATCCGCGGCGCAGCTGGTCTGCCATGATACCCCAGGCCATCAGCGCCCCTTTGGGGTAGGGGGATTCGTTCTGTTGGGTTAGGCCGTATTGACTCTTTGTGATGTGGACGATTCCGTCGCGCACTTGGCCAACCGATCGCGTAATCACGGTGGCCATGTTCTGGGAACTCTCGAAGAAGAGAGGCGCGCCGGCGATGGTCTCGGTCGAAGCTTCCATAGTGGTTACTGAAATGGGCGTGGCCCCACGGGCAAGCGACATGACCGAGAGGAGGCGCGTCGAGATCCGGTCGCCCTCCCGCGTCATGGTGCTGTGGATGTACCCGGCGGGTTGTCCAGCCAGACGAAGTTGCATCCAATCATCGACGAACGTTCCCTGCGGTGGGTTATCTGGATCGATCGGGTCAGCGAGGACGGATGAACAGAGGCAAGCGAGCAGCGCCACAGTCTTCAGCCAAAGGCCGCGGGTCTTGATTCTTGTCATCGGGGGTGGCTCCATTAACTAAGACCGGCACCGCGCTGTCACGATGTCGGTCTCGTTGGCTCTTCTATGCTAGTCTGATGTTGATTCGACCCTATTTACTCAGGAAACTCTTGATCGCGTGCAGCGTCGTCTGTCGGCCTGCTTTGGCCAAGCCGCGAAGTAGCGGTACTTCTTTTGGGCAAACCTCGACACAAGCCTGGGCATTCCCGCAATCTGCGATACCGCCGGGTTCCATCAATGCGGTCAGGCGTTTCGTTGCGGTCATGCCGCCCACAGGATGCTCGTTGAACATGATCGCTTGGGTGATCGCCTGCGGGCCTAGGAAATCTGATTTCTCGTTGAACTGCGGGCAGGCTTCGACGCAACAGCCACAAGTCATGCAGCGCGACATGGGGTAAGCTTCTTCCTGGTCCTCCGGCCGGACCAGGGCAGACGCCCCGCGATCGGAATAGTCGTCTAATTCGACCCAAGCACTTACACGCTTGAGGGATTCAAACATACGCCGCCGATCCACGACCAAGTCACGCACGGTTGAGAATTTTGTCATTGGCGCTAGGGTGATCAGATCGGGGCTTTCTTTGATCAGGTCGTCCACCAAGGCAGTGCAGGCTTGGCGCACTTTACCGTTGACAACCATGGTGCATGCCCCGCAAATCTCTTCGAGACAGCAGGCATCGTAGGCTACCGGTGATGTCTGCTTGCCATCAGTTGTCACCGGCGTGGCAGCGATGCGCTGGAGAAGCGTGGTGCAGTTCATCCCCGGCTCATAATCGATGTCGAAGGTTTCAAACCGAGCCGATTTGTCTGGCCCGTCTTGACGTTTGACTTGAATGTGGATCGTGGACGCCATGGATAGCGTACTCCCGGATCAAACCGCGTATCTAGCTTCGTCTTACTTCGTTGCAACCGGCTTGCTGCTGTCGGCATCACCGGCCGTCATTTCTTGCCAAACCTGCTCGATCACTTCGGCGCCCTTTAGCCCGTAAGTTCTGGGCCTGACCGGAACCAAGGAGAGATCGACCGGCTCGTACTTCATCTTAGGGCCATCAGCAGAGTACTCAGCCACCGTGGTCTTCAACCATTTGTCGTTCTTGGTCTTGAACGCCTTGCACCATTCTTTGGCCTGCTTGTGCAGTTCGGCTGGACTGTCGGCGTCAGGTGCCGGAATACGGAAATCCGGCTTTTCGTGGGCACCGCGGCATTCGTCACGCTGCAAGGCACCCTGGGCTATGTTTCGAGCAAGCAGCAACATGTCTGCCAAACTGCGGGCGAAGATCAAATTCTGATTGGTCCAGCCGCCCTGATCCGCCAAGCCAATGCTCTTGTATCGGTCGATTAACTCAATGATCTTTTCAACGGTTTCCGTGAGCGGCTGATTGTGGCGAATGACGGTGCAGTTGCGGGTCATCACGTCGCCTAGCTCGTTGTGCAAATGGTAGGGGTTCTCAGGGCCTGACATATTCCGCAGTGCTTCGTGCTCAGCCATGTGGTCTGCGGCTGCTTTCTCGTACAGGGATGCCGGCTGATCGGCGGCGGTTCCCTCTGAAAGCCCAGCGAGATAATTGCGGAGGCTCGGAGCGACGAACATTCCGGTGAAGATGCAGCTCAGCAGAGAATTGGCGCCCAATCTGTTCGCACCGTGGTATTGATAGTCGGCTTCCCCGATGGCAAAAATGCCGGGAACCGAAGTGTGCTGATTGCGGACCGAGCCCTTGACCAGCCCGCCGGTCTGCTCGTTCTTCTCGAAATCGACCCACAAGCCGCCCATCGAATAGTGGACGGCTGGGAAGATCTTCATGGGTACTTCGCGGGGATTGACGCCTTGGAACTTCTCGTAGATTTCGAGGATGCCATCGAGTTTGTGTAGCGTCGTAGGTGGCAATTCAGACACATCGAGATACACACAAAGCTTGTCTTGCTCGACACTCAACCCTTGCTCGACACAGACCGAGAAGATTTCGCGCGTGGCAATATCGCGCGGGACCAAGTTGCCGTACTTTGGATACCGCTCCTCGAGGAAGTAATACCGCTCATCGGTGGGAATGTTGACCGGGTCGCGGTCGTCGCCGGGTTTCTTGGGAACCCAGACACGTCCGCCTTCCCCGCGGGCACTCTCGCTCATCAGCCGCAACTTGTCGGTGCCCGGGATGGCTGTTGGATGCACTTGGATGAACTCGCCATTGGCATACCCAACGCCGGCACGATGAACTCGGGCGCAGGCTGAGCCACTGCAGACCATCGACATGGTGGAGCGCCCAAACACCAAGCCGCACCCGCCGGTGGCAAGCACCAATACGTCGGCGGGCAAGGTGCGGACTTGCATGTCGAAGAGGTTTTGAATCACCGCGCCGCGGCAGACACCCTTGTCATCCAGCACCGGGCCGAGGAAATCGTAGTACTCAAATTTTTCGATACTGCCCTTGGATTCCCAAAAGCGGACCTGCTCATCCAGGGCATAGATCAGCTGCTGCCCCGTAGTTGCGCCGGCAAAGGCCGTTCGCTTGAACATGGTTCCGCCGAAGCGGCGCTGATCGCGATGGCCTTCGACCGTCCGATTGAAGGGCACGCCCATTCGATCCAACAAATCGATGATGCCAGGTCCCCAATCACACATTTCCTTGATCGGCGGCTGATTGGCTAGGAAATCGCCACCGTAGACCGTGTCATCGAGGTGGAGGTACTCGCTGTCCCCCTCTTTGCGGGTTGAGTCGTTGACCGCATTAATGCCGCCCTGAGCGCAGACGCTGTGCGACCGCTTGACAGGGACGAGGCTAACCAGTTGCACCTTGGTCCCAGACTCAGCCAATTGCATGGAACAGGCTAAGCCTGCCAACCCGCCGCCTATTACGACTACCTTTTGATCAGCCATGGATCTTCTCGGTTTGTTCGTCGATGATGTCTAAATTGTTCGTCAAGCTTGCCAGGGCGTCATTGCTATCGCCGCCTGGCAGCGATACTTCGACCTCGCGCGCGGGCGGTTGATCCTCTTCAAGCGTAAGGGTCATAAAGCCTCGAATCGCCCCCAGGCCTGCCAACGCCAAGACGATGCCAAAGGCGGCACAAGCCCAGCCAGCCGTCCGTTGTGATTGCTTTCCAACGGTAATGCCCCAGGTGATCAACGAGGTCCATATCCCGTTGGAGAGGTGAAACACGGTGGACAATACGCCGACCACATAAATCGGTCCATAGATTACGCTGCGTTGCATTGCCGATGCGGCTGAGTCTGCTGCATGATGCGGATCGAAGAAGGCACCGCCAAGTGGCTCGCCCAGCCAATGCATGTGCCACAAATGCACCATGATGAAGACGAAGGCAATCAATCCGCTGATGCGTTGCAGCGTATAGCGAAAATTACCACCATAGCGGTAGGTAGCTACGGTCGGCGTACTACCCATCCAAATCATTACGCCGAAGAGGGCATGGAAGAACAGCGGCAAGAAGATGCCCACCACCTCAACCGGGACCAGGATCCCCAGTTTGCCCAGCAGGTGGATTTGATCGACACCGGTCTGGAAGGCATCGCCTCCAAACAGGATGGTCGAGTTGATCGTCAGGTGCAGGACCACAAAAACGCCCACAGGGACTAGGCCCAGGAGTGAATGCAGTCGTCTCAAGAGGAAATAATGCCGCTGGGTCCAATCGGAAGTTTCAGGACCACCCACTGTCTGCCTCGCAATCTGCGGTTGGCTCAATAAGTTGTCGGGATGTCGCACTTGAAGGGGCGTCGCGCCAAGCCCCGGGCTAACTGTCGGCCCGGAAAGCCCCTTCTAACGGTGGCGATTATAGATAGAGGGGTAGGTCAGTCAAGCGGACATTGAGAAGAGAAGATGCTGTCGATGCCGAACGATTGTCCGTTCCAGTCAGCCGCTGAGATAAAGCTGGCCAGTGTTGGGCTCCAGTATCGCTCAAAGCCGCTGCATATGGAAGCGGCTGCCGCTTCGGGAGTAGCGAACTGATCTTCGGTGAACGGCGTTAAGTCGGCGCGCAGCTCGGGGCTAATCCCGCCACCGGGAAATGTGCTCAGTAGCGGAGGGTCATTCGGTGCGTCGCTGTTCCGGACGGTGAGATATCCGTCGGCGATGCTGCCATAGTTGGTGACCAAGAAAACCTGAAATAGCGGTTCTGGTTCTGGAAATGTCACGTCGTCAGTTGAACAGCTGGCAAAGATTGGTTGTTGGTTGGTGCCACCCGGTGACCTGGGCGTGAAAATGACCATATCGCCCAGGTTTTGGGGGCGGGATTCGACGGGCACGGGGACGAACTCGTAGTCGTCGTTTCCTTCCAATTCACGGATGTGTTGTTCGATGAGTTGACCTGTGCGTTGATTGCGCTGATCACCGGTTAGTTGGTCAAAGGGCAGGGTTAGAGGCGCGCTAGGGTCGAGGTTAGCAGCTCGGCGAGCGGCTTCGAGGCGAGTACGTTGTCTCGCGCTGATTGATAAGTCGTTGAGGATGACGGTTTGGCCGTTTTGCTGAGTGACTCGGGCGGTGTGGGCGATGTTGGTGTAGAAGCCTTGCCCGTCCTTGACCAGGCTTCTGCCTTGAAACATTACCACAGGCAGATCGCCCGAGGCTGCACTGGAGAGATTGGTCTTGCATGTATCGGTGAGTGAGAGAGGCAGAAGGTTCCCGGATGAATCTTTGTCGCCGGCGATTTGTGAGGAGACGGGATCCTCTTCGTAGTAAGTACCGATGAATGCCCCCATCTGCCGGTCGTTGGGAAAGCAGGGTTGGCCACTTTGGATGGCGGTGAGATTGGCTTCAAGGGCATCGAAGTCGGCTGGACTGAGCCTACCCGGGTTGGCTTGCTCGACTTCACTGCGAATGGTGGCGGGGTCTTTGCCCAGGCCTCTGAAGACGTCGGTCATGGTGCCGAAGTGACAGTTGATGCGCGTGCTAACACCTTTCTTGGGGGAGACGCTGGGGCCATCGCGCGGCGATGTGGTCGGCAGGGTTGCGATGGGGTAGAGAGGGATCCGCGCCTCGGTGCGGTCGCTGGAAATCTCAGCCACTTGGTTGGTGTCGGCTGAGTCAGCGGGGTCGTCAGAGGGTAGGTCTACAGTGCGGAGGGAAACGCCCACCTCAAGCGGTGGGTTCAAGGGGATGACCACCATGGTAGAGTCGGGCAGGTTAGCCGAATCAGATTCGACGACAATGCCGAGGGCATAGGGATCATCGGCCGGGCCACGAAGCAGCGTGGCTGAGATCATGCTATCGGTGGCGAGAGATCCGGCGGGGATTTCAACGCGGACTTCTGCATCGCCCGGCAGGGTGACCGACCCACCCGCTGCGGCTGGCACTATGGACGATGTTGTGATGGCTTGGTCGGCCGTATATTCCTGAGTGGTAACACCCTCGGACAGTTCGGGCTGTGCGTCACTGCCCGGGTCCGTGTCGGTATCTGCTGGCGGGGTGCCGCCATCGGTGCCCTGGTTGTCATCGGAGGCAGCGGCGCCTTGGGGTTGTCCTCCTCCGCCACCGGCGCTGCTGACAGTGACCGTGCATCCTGTGGACAGCATGACAACAGCGACCAACATTGCGCTGGACCAAATGACGCCTGGGCTTGGCGAGTTAGAGGACATGGGCAGATCTCCTGAGTAAGGCGAAGTTGGGCGTAGATATGGACTGGCTCGATTGTCGCGAACTGCTCCTATTGTGGGGCGTGTCGAATCCTTCACCCCGGCCAATATGGTAATTCACGGAGAGCAGCTTGGCCAATCCTGTGCTGCGAGCAGCGTTGGGCAGGCGGGCATGTGATCAGGTTTTTCAAGCTGGTGGTTACGGATAAGCCAAGAACCCGAATCGCGTTCCGTGCTCCGAAGCCTGGCTAATGAACCTTGACCTTGGCTCATGCCTTGCCTACTTTTGATCTGGTGGAACACTCACCCCAGCAATCCGATGTCGACCAGGCAGGCTCCGCGACGGCTGTTGCCTATGCCCGGCCTGCAGCTGTCGAGGGACATCCGTTAGGGCCTTTGGTTTACCGTTTTGTGCCGGACGATCCTCGCGCTGCCCGGGCATGGGGGGGGATCTTGGCCGGCTGCGGCTTGGCAGTCTTGCTGCTTGCGGGTTGGTTGACGCCCTCGGATGGTGGCGTCGGCACACACCGCCAATTGGGGTTGCCGGTATGTGGACTGCTGCAAACCACCGGGGTTCCTTGCCCGACCTGCGGCATGACCACGGCGTTTAGCCATACAGTTCGCGGACAGTGGATATCGGCCTTCATCGCCCAGCCGGCGGGGTTCTTGATCTGCTTATCGATGATGGGCGCCGTCGGGATTTCCCTCAGTGTTCTAGTCACGGGCAAGACCTGGCGACTCAACTGGTTTCGGGTCACACCGATCAGGTTGAGTGTGCTCGTCGTAGGACTACTCTTGGGTGGCTGGGGATTCAAAATCTTCCACGTTTTGAGGCAAGACGCTGGCGGTGCGGTTTGGTAGACTCGGCGAACTCCGAGCCGGTAAGCGCCTTACGGTCGTTGAACCACTGAGTCGATCTTGTTTGAAATGAGGCCTATGACAACAACCCGTTCCATGACCCGATACAGGATGATCCTCGCTTGCTGCCTGGCAGTAGGGTTGGGTGGCTGCAACTGGTTCGTTCCCCTGGCTTTCATTTTGCCGGATACGCGAAAAGTCGAGCCCGAGTACGCCAAGTTGGTGGATTGCAAGGCCGTCGTCGTTGTGTGGGCTGAGCCGGAGACGTTGTACGATTACCCTTACATCCGTCTGGAAGCGTCAAGTCACATCGGCGATAGGATTCGGGCGAATGTCGAGGGCATCCACTTGGTGAACGCCCGCAAAGTCGAAGACTTCATCCAGCGGACTCCCGAGGCAGCATTCAACCCTGAACTAGTAGGCGAGCATTTTCGGGCCGACGCGGTTGTCTATGTCGAGTTGCTTGAGTTCCAGATCCGTGACCCTGAATCTCCAGACTTGCTTCAAGGCAAAGCCAGGGCTGAGGTCACCGTTCACGATCTTCGGAGCGAAGAGGATGATTACGGCACTCAGGAATTGGAATCGGTTGAGTTGACCGTTCCAGAACAGCCGGTGCTGTATACGGCGGCTGCCCCCACAGTCATTCGCAACCAAACATACGACAAGCTGGCTGAGCTGGTCGCCCGGAAATTCTATGAGCATGACGAGAAAATCTGAATCCAACCAAATGCATTTCGTGCGCAGCCTTGGGCGAACCGCATTGTCCAAGCCACTCCTGATGTGCGTTCCAATTTTTCTGGTTCTGCTCAGCTCCCTGGGCTGTGGTTATTCACAAGGACAGCTGCTCTGGGCGATGGGCTTTGGCGCTCATATGAAGGAACCGGCTGAGTATGAGCTAACCCAAGCAGGCCCGGTGCTCGTATTGGTTGATGACCCGGAACAGCGGCTTGAATCCCCGTCGATGCGCAAGACCCTAGCCCTAAAAATTGGTCGGCGACTGAAGGAGCATGAAGCAGTCGTTGAAATTATCCCCCAAGCGCGGCTAGATCGACTTCGCCGGCACAACAAAGGCTTCGAGGACATCGCCTGCCGCATGGTCGGCGAGAAGGCGGAGGCTGAGCAGGTCGTTTGGCTGGAGGTGCGCGATTTGCTCGCTACACCCAACTTTGATGAGACCGTCCATGCAGCCCGGATGAGCGTTACCGTAAGAGTAATCAATGCCAACGCGACGCGGCACATCGACGTGCGCTTGTGGCCCACGGAGCGCGAAGGAAAGCTGATCACGACTGAATTGCACGCCAACGAAGTCGTTCGGGCCAAGCGCCCCGGCGTCATAGTGGGTCTGCTCACCGAGAAGATGGCCGACGATGTGGTCAAGCTTTTCTATGATCACCCCATGGATGAGAGCTAAGCTTGGCGGCCCGGATCCTTCACCTGTTTGACGCTCAATTCGATTGGCAACACCGCCTGGGTGTTTCTCAGCTACTAGACAATCTGGACACACACCAGTTCGAGTGCGAACTGGGCACGCTGAGCGATTCAAGTCAGCCGCAGTTTGGGTTGGCCGGCAGGCAGGTTACTCGATTCCCCTTCGTTCTGGATACCACACTGCTGACTGCGCCACTGCTCCGCCGTTTCGTTCAGATGAATCAAATCGACATCATTCATGCCTGGGGAATCGCCGCAGCCTTTGCAGCTACGCAGGCTGATGCGAAGTCGAAACTGGTTATCGAGCTGTTCGACCCGATCATCAGGGATGAAGAGGCCGCCAAGCTGCGGCTGATTCAGGAACGCTCAAACCCAGCCATCGCCTGTGCCACTGCCACGGTTCGCCGTCGATTGGCTGAGCGAGGTGTTGACGTCGGAGCTTGCGTCGTGCTCAGGCCCGGGGTGGATTTCGCCGCCATCAACACAGCCCGAAAGAGGGGTCTTCGCGAGCGCCTTGGCGTGGCGCCTGGGGCATTGGTGGTACTCACGCCTGAGCCGGTGAGCCGAAGATGGGATGCATTCGCCGCCTTTTGGATGATTGGGCTTCGGTCCATTCGTGGCGAGGGGGACTGTCTGTTGCTGCCGGGTTGCTCTGGCGAGAAGAACCGGATTGAACGACTGGCACAGAATCTCGAACTAAGCCACTGCCTAAGAGCGACCAACGGAACGCCTTTCGAAGAGGTCATTCCACATGCGGACGTGCTCTTGCTTGCTTCTGCCGAAGACGTGTCAGCCACCGCTATTGCTTGGGCTATGGCGGCCGGCGTTCCAGTCGTAGCCACGGCGGTTTACTCCACCGCGGAATTCATTGCCAGTCGAACGAACGGATTGCTGATCAAGCCCGATGCTTCCAAGAGAATGGCCGTCAAACTTGCCAAGCTGTTGGACGATCGCCAAGTGCTCAATGAGGTCCGCGACACCGCCCGAGGGCAGGCCTTCGAGGTGTTCAGCGTGCGGCGATACGTCGATCAGCATGTCACGCTCTACCAAAACATCCAAGCAGGCCAATCGCCCGGCGGCGGCATCCATGACCCGGCCCAAAACATGTAGCCGGGCGTGTTCTTGTCCGTCGCGCAGATCGGGGCTTCACGCGCAGCCTCATCCAAGCTACGCTTGCGACGGACTTGGCAAGAATGAGAAAGCATCCCTGAGGAGGATACGAATGGGCAGAAACGCAAGTTCCAAGAGACTATGTTGTTCAGCGATCGTGCCGTTATGCGTGCTGCTAGCGAGCAGCTCAGCCTGTCAGACCGCTCCTCGAAGCGCGAGGACTGGTGAGCGCAACGTGAGCCCCGGCTTCAACGATTCCCTTCGCGAGGGGGACGTCGAGCTTTGGGTGGGGCGCTTCGAAGGTGAGAGCCGCGAAGTGTACGCCCAGCGGGAACGCATCACAGCGGCATTGGGTCTCAAGCCGGGCATGGTTGTGGCGGACGTTGGCGCAGGGACGGGGTTCTTCACCATGTTGTTCGCCGAAGCAGTCGGCGCAGATGGAGCGGTATATGCGGCTGACATCGTCCCGGCGATGCTTGAACTCATCATGGAGCGTGCAGAGGAGAAGAAGCTGACCAATATCCAAACCGTTCTATGCACGGATGACTCAGCCGAACTACCAGTGGACAAGGTGGATTTTACCTTCATCTGTGCTACCTACCATCATTTCGAATATCCAAGCAGCACCATGGCTACCATCTACGAGGCGATGAAGCCGGGGTCGGAATTGGTGATCATCGACATCAAGCGAATCGAAGGCGAAAGCAGCGACTGGGCGATGAAACATATGCGGGCTGGGCAAGAGGGATTCACCAAGGAAATCGAGGCAGCTGGTTTTGAACTGATAGATGACGGCAGCAGCGTGGACTACCTCAAAGAAAGTTACATGATCCGCTTCCGTAGAGAATAACCGGTGAGCGACTCTCGGCAGCTAGCTCAGAAAGTAACCGCCCTGACAGCCGGTTGCGTCATTGTCTCGAACATGATCGGGACGGGCATCTTTGGCACTACCGGCTTTATGGCCCGCGATTTGGGCAGTCCTGTGCTGATCCTGCTCTTGTGGGTTGGCGGAGGTCTTTTCGCCCTCATGGGGGCGATGTGCTACAGCGAATTGGGCACCCTAATGCCGCGTGCAGGCGGCGACTACATCTATCTGCGGGAAACGTTCGGGCCGTTCATCGGATTCCTCAGCGGCTGGATGTCGTTGACGATTGGGTTCAGTGCCGCCATCGCTGCCAACGGACACCTATTTGCTGCCCACGTCTCCCAGCTGCTGCCAGGGCAATCAAGCGGAGCCTTGGCGGGCATTCTCAGTGCCAAGGTGATAGGCCTGCTGATGATCTGGGCATTGACCCTGGTCCACCTAGCCGGAGTCGTCGCCGGGGGATGGCTGACACGGGGCCTGACTGTGTTGAAGGTTGGGGCTATCCTCACCTTGATCGGCGCGGGGTTGTTCGTTGGCCAAGGTGATTGGGCAAATCTGACGCAGAAGGCGACGACGGCTAGCCCAGGTCCAGCCACGCTGCTCACCTCATTCATGTTTGTGACCTTCGCCTTTTCAGGCTGGAACGCTGCGGGCTACATTGCCGGCGAGATGCGTAATCCAGCGCGGTCAATTCCAGGGGCAGCGCTCTCAGCGACACTTGTGGTCACTCTGCTCTACTTGGGGTTGAACCTGATCTACCTCTACGCACTGCCGGTCGAACAGTTGGCAGGCGATCCGATTGAACCGGTGGCACACAACGCCGCAGCGGCGATGTTCGGTCCTGGCACAGGCTGGTGGGCTACTCTCTTCCTGTGCGTTTCTATCGCCGGCGCGACCAGCGCCATGATCTGGGCTGGTCCACGTGTGTATTTTGCCATGGCTAAGGACGGCGCGTTGCCGGCGTTCTTCTCGACGACACATGCCAAGTCTGGCGCGCCGATCCGTTCCATCTTGCTCCAGAGCGCATGGGTCAGCGTGCTCATCCTGGTTGCGAACTTGGAAGGGCTAATCCTCTACACGGCCTTTTCCTTGGTGCTGTTCACCGCCATGACTGTGAGTTGCGTGTTGGTGTTGAGGTTGCGGCAGCCGACTCAGGTTCGTCCCTACTCGGTCACGCTTTACCCGATCGTGCCGTTGCTCTACTTGCTAGTCTCAGCGGCCATCCTGTGGGCAGCTTTTGTGCTTCAACCCACCAAGGCATTGCTAGGTCTGGGCACGACGCTAGTGGGAATCCCGTTCTATTTTCTGGCTCGCAGAAAGCCAGCGTGAGGGCCGGTAACGGTAGGGGGGTATCAGCTGATGGCCTCAAATCGGTCGCCCGGACTGACGTGCCTGCCGTTGACGAAGTCGGGCCAAGGCATCCGACGGCTGCCTTCTGGTTTGATCTCCAATAATTCGATAAAGCCGCTGCCTGCGGCAATGAAGAGTCGGTCGTCGATTTGACCAGGTGGCAGGTGGTCGCCGCCGGTCTCGGCTGCCCGGGCACGGGCTAAGACGACGCGCTCGGACTTGCCCGTAGAGGATGAGACGAAGTGACAGCTCGCCCCAGGCCAAGACCACATGCCGTTGATGTGGGCTGCTTCGACCTCGGCAGATCGGCCAAAATCAATCAGGCCATCGGCCTTCTTGAGTTTGCCTGCAGAGCTGACCAGGGATT
>JAJDDP010000138.1 GCA_029260235.1 Phycisphaerae bacterium
GAACGCCGAAGTAATTCAGAGGGACGGGCAAAACGTGTTGGTCTTCGACGTGGCTGATCGCTCAGTCGTGGCTGACATCCGGTTTGTTGGCAATCTGCAGATCAAAGACAAAGACCTGTACGAACACGTTCCGCTTCAAGCGGGTGACCCGGTGGACGGCTTCCGCGCCCGCGAGGGCATCGACAATATTTTGGCGGCCTATCGCGAGAAGGGCTACAGCAACGTCCTTGTTGATTTCGATGCTGAGCTCTTTCGCCAGAGCGGCGAGTTGGCCTACACCATTGAGGAAGGCCCGAAGCTTCGGATCCGCGAAATTAGATTCGAGGGGAATCAGTCTATCCCTGAGGACAAGTTAAAGTTGGAAATCGTCAGTGCCACCTACATGTTCATCTTCCGAGATGGTGCTTTCGATGCCAATCAGGCTGAGCAGGACGCCGCAGCGATCCAGACATACTATCGAGGTGAGGGATTCTTGGACGCCCAGGCCAGCTATCGCGTCGAGCCGGGTGAACAGCCTGACGATCTTGAGTTGATCTTCCTGATAGCAGAGGGAGATCAATATGCCGTCGAGTCGGTCAGTATCGAAGGCAACGCGGTCTTCACCACCGAGCAGATCCAGGCCGAACTGCGGGTTCGACAGGGCAAGGTGATTCGCCGCATGGAGTTGGACCGCGACATTCGAGATATTCAGGAGCGCTACGGGCGCATTGGCCACATTTATGCGCAGGTCAAGTCGATTCCGGTCTTTGCTGAGGCGCCGGGACTGGTGCGGATCAAGTTCGAGATTCAAGAGGGCGAAGCCTACCGCGTTGGCAGAATTGTGCCCCGGGGCAACGAGACGACCAAAGACAAGGTCGTCCGGCGTGCTCTCTTGCTGTATCCGCCAGACGATCTAATCAACCTCGATGAACTGAAAGAGGCAGAACAGCGCCTTCGCGAGACCCAGATCTTCGGATTTGCAAAAATCAAGGTTGCCGGCAATCAACCAGGTGTGCGGGATTTGGTCATCGATGTCGAAGAGTCTGACCGGGCCGGCGACTTCATTATTGGAGTGGGCGTGAACTCCGACAGCGGCGCGGTCGGCAACCTCGTCTTGGACATCAAGAACTTCGATCTATACGACACGCCGCGTAACTTCACTGAGTTCATCAATGGGCGTTCTTTCCGAGGAGCGGGGCAGCGCCTGCGACTCGAAGCCCAACCAGGGACAGAGCTGACCCGCTTGCGCATCGACTTCTCCGATCCGTACTTCCTGGATAAGCCTATGCGGTTCGGAACCAGCGCCTACTTCTTCGAGCGAGAACGCGAGAGTTATGACGAAACCCGGATTGGCTTCAACGTGTCGTTGGGTAAACGCCTCAAGCAAGGCCTGCTCAAGGATTGGTACGCCGAAGTGGCCCTACGTGCCGAGACGGTCAAGCTTGATGAACTCGAACTATTCGCCCCGCGCGATGTGCGCGACGACGAAGGCAGCACGTTCCTGACTTCTGCCAAGTTTACACTGGCCCGTGACCGTACCGACTCGCGTTTTGTGCCTACTTCGGGGGATTTGCTCCGACTTTCGTGGGAGCAGTTTGGAGCGCTGGGTGGCGACGAGTTCTTGGGAAAATTCTTGACCTCTTATACTTGGCACAGAACCGTGTTCGAGGACCGCGAAGAACGCAAGCATGTGATTTCACTGCGAGGCGATGTTGGGGCCATCCTGGGCAATGCGCCTGTGTTTGAGCGGTTCTATGCCGGCGGAATCGGCTCAATTCGCGGGTTCGAGTTTCGTGGCGTATCTCCGAGGAAGGGGCTTGAGAAGGATCCAGTTGGTGGAGAGTTCATGGCCCTGCTGCGGGCGGAGTATTCTTTCCCGCTCTACGCCGACAACCTTCGGGGCTTATTCTTCACCGACATGGGCACGGTCGAGGAAGATTTTTCTCTTAGTAAGTGGCGGGCATCGGTCGGCTTTGGTGTCCGCATGACCGTCGAGTTCTTCGGCCCCATCCCCCTGGAGTTCGACCTAGCCCTCCCGGTTGCCAGCGAAGAAGACGACGAGGAACAAGTCTTCAGCTTCTTCATCGGGGCGATCTTCTAACGCAGCGCAAAACATGCCCCCAGGATCTGGTAATTGGCCAAAGGTTTGACCTCTCGGTAGGCCCACGTTCACTCGGCCTGCCCGGCTTGTGGAGATCGACCGGATGTGTTGTACTGTGGGGCTTCGTTGAACGTGGGCTGGGTGGATATCTGGCCTTGTCTTGTTTTTGCAGGAGTTTACTAGCTGTGGGTACATTGATTGGACGGGACTTCATTGAAACTCGGGATTTTTCGGTGGCAGAGATTGATGAGCTGCTGGCGGCTGCCACGGAACTCAAGGCTGACTTCCATTCTGGGAAAGCTACACTTCGCCTTCCGAATCAGACGATCTTCTTGATCTTCTTTGACAAATCCACGCGAACGCGCAACGCCTTCGAAGCGGGCATCACTCAGCTGGGAGGCCATGCCCATTTCCTCGAACCCGCATCGCTACAGATATCGCACGGTGAGACAGCCAGGGACACGGGTATCATCCTGGGCCAGATGGGGCACGGCATTGCCATTCGGCATGATCTGATCCCCGGCATGGGTAACAGCTACATGCGGCAAGTTGCAGAGCATTCTCCCGTTCCGGTGATCAACATGCAGTGCGACATCGACCACCCGACGCAGACGCTGGCTGATATCATGACCATTCGCGAGCACTTCGGTCAAAACGTGCGTGGCAAGAAGATTGCCGTTACTTGGGGTTTTGCACCGTCCTATGCCAAACCGCTGTCCGTGCCCCAGGGTTTGATTTCGTTGATGCCGCGCATGGGTCTGGATGTAGTCTTGGCCCACCCGCCTGGCTACGACTTGATGCCTGATGTGGTTGCCCAAGCCAAGGAATCCGCCAAAGAGGCGGGCGTGAAATTTGAAGTCACCGATTCCATGGACGCAGCCTTCGAGGGGGCTGACATCGTCTACCCCAAGAGTTGGGGTGTGTGCGACTTGATGACCAAGAAATGTGATGCCGCCGATCAGAAGGAGATCGATGCCATCGAGAAGGAATGCTTGGCAATGAACGCCAAGCACAAGGACTGGATTTGCGACGCGCGTCGGATGAAACTCGCGGCTAAGGATGCTGTCTATATGCACTGCCTTCCGGCGGACCGCGGCTGCGAAGTGACCGATGAAGTCATCGACGGGCCTCAGTCTATCGTATTCCAAGAAGCGGAAAACCGCCTGCACACCGCTAAGGCAATCATGGCCTCAATGATGCGGGAGCGCCCATTTTGAGTAGCGAGCCGCGTCGCATGGTCATCGCCTTGGGTGGAAACGCCATCTGCAAGGCAGGGATGGCTGGCAACATTCCAGAACAGTTCTCCTGCACGCGAGAGGCAGTCATTCCCTTGGCTGACATGGTCGAACAGGGGCATCGCATCTTGCTAGTTCACGGGAACGGTCCCCAGGTCGGCAACATCTTGCGTCGGGTTGAAATCGCTTCGAGGGATGTCTATCCGATCGATCTCGGTCTATGTGTTGCCGACACACAGGCTGGCATGGGCTATATGATTAGCCAGTGTATGATGAACGAGCTGCGCAGACGCGGTTGCGAGCAGCTAGTGAGTACAATCATCACTTCGGTTCTGGTGGATCACGATGATCCCGCGTTTACAAATCCGACAAAACCCATCGGCCCCTATTTTTCCGCAGAAGAGGCCAAGGCCCATGCTCACAACGATGGCTGGTCTATGGTGGAAGTGCCTGATCGAGGCTGGCGGCGTGTCGTGCCATCGCCCAAGCCAAGACAAGTTCGGGAGCTGCAGCTGATTCGCAAACTTTTCGATGAGGATTTTTTGGTCATCGCCGCGGGTGGCGGTGGAATTCCGGTTGTGGATACGCCGGGCTTTGGCTACGAAGGTGTGGAGGCTGTGATCGACAAGGACCTCACCGCGGCGGTCCTCGCATTGGGGGTCGATGCTGACCTGCTGGCCATCTTGACCGAGGTGCCAAACGTCTGCCTCGATTTCGGCAAGCCCTCCGAAAAGCCGCTGTCCCGATTGACCATCAGCGAAGCAAAGAGATACTCGGGCGAGGGCCAATTCCCCGCAGGATCCATGGCTCCCAAAATCGAGGCGGGGATTTTCTTTCTAGAGCAATCAGCCCATGCAGATGCTCGGGTCCTGATTGCTTCAACCGGCGGAGTGTCTGAAGCAATGACCGGAGATGGGGGCACTTGGCTGGTACGGGATGCTGACTGAGCTGCCCTTACCATATGTGTCCCGGACCGCTAGAATGCTCCGGGCCGTTGATTTTGGCGTTCCTTGTGAGTTGACCCTCTTATGAAGTTCAAGCGCGTCTGCCTTGAAGCGTTCGGCTACGTTCTGCCCGGGTGCGTCGTAACATCATTGGATCTTGAGCGCCGCCTCAAGGCAGCCTACGACAGGTTCAGCCTTCACGAGGGGCGCCTGGAACTGATGTCGGGCATCCGCGAGCGTCGATTCTGGAATCGGGGGACACTGCCCAGTGAGGCCAGCAGCCGGGCCGGCGCTGAGGCGCTGGCAGCTTCTAATACCAGCCCAGACGAAATCGAATGCCTCTTCCACACGGCTGTCTCCAAAGACTTCCTTGAACCCGCTACCGCGTCGGTCGTGCATCATAATCTCAAGCTATCGCCAAAAACGATCCTGCATGACATCTCGAATGCTTGCTTGGGATTCGCCAATGGCATGATCAACCTAGCCAACATGATCGAGCTGGGGCAGGTCAAGAAGGGACTCGTGGTAGCCGGGGAGAGTAGTCGTCAACTTGTCGAGTCGACTATCGATTCGCTCCTAGCCAACCCCAACCTGACCAAGAAGCAGGTCAAGGCTGCCTTTGCTTCGTTGACCATCGGTTCGGGTGCGGTGGGGCTGGTAATGGCCCATGAATCTGTTTCAGAGACTGGGCATCGTTTGGTCGGCGGGGCGGCTCGGGCTGCAACCATTCATAACAATCTGTGCCAAGGGTCAGCCGACACCGGCTTTGGCGATGGCGCTAAAATGTTGATGAACACCGATTCGGAAATGCTGCTCGTCGAGGGCTGTCAATTGGCCCGGGAGACCTGGGACGATTTCAAGTCCGAACTAGACTGGACCAATGGGGATGTGGGTCGTGTCTTTACGCATCAGGTTGGCATCGCCCATCGTGATCGGCTCTACGAGGCAATCGGTTTGGACGTGGCCAATGATTTTGCCACGCTTAAAACGCTGGGAAATGTAGGATCGGTGTCGTTACCGATTACAGCCGCGATGGGAGTCGAACATGACCCGCCTGCTCCCGGTGAGAAGATCGCCATGCTGGGCATTGGCAGCGGGTTGAACTGTGTCATGCTCGGCATCGAGTGGTAGCTCTAGCCCATGGGGTACGACCTCCAACCTATTCGGCACCTCTATCCGTTTGAATCCCGTTTCTTGAATCTTGATTCCGCCGGCGCGTTGCGGATGCACTACGTCGATCAGGGCGACGGCGAGCCTGTTCTGATGGTGCATGGCAACCCG
>JAJDDP010000139.1 GCA_029260235.1 Phycisphaerae bacterium
GCAGGGGAGGCCCGGCCAGCCGCGCTGCGCTCATCGATGTTGGCACACGGCCCATGTCTAGGCAAGAGGCGACAGAGAACCCGGCGAGACGCTAAGATCGCTCGCCGGATTCTTCGTGCCCGATCTGGGAGGGGCGCCTTAGAAAAGGAACGAAAAGAAGTCCCATGAGAAGGCAAAATACCAAGTAGGGTCGGGCAACATCGTGCATCTCCTATTCTCTTGCTGTCATGATTTCCGGGCGACGCCTTCGGCAACCGTGTGCCGTGCTCGCCACTTTCCTGGGATTCTTCGCGGCGTGAGTCTGGCTTCTGACACCAAGACTGACTTAAACCGAGAGATTTCAGAGAATGGTGGCTTTGGAGACTTACGCTCCTTTGCGCGTCAACACAGACGGGAGTTTGACCTTCCCCATGTTTCAAGGACACAGGGTCAAGAGAAATCATTCCGCAGCCTCGAAGTCGACTGGGCTCCTGTAGCCCAGGGTCGAGCGTAGCCGCTGGCGGTTGTAGAACACCTCGATCCATTTAAACATGGCTTGCCGGGCATTCGATGTAGGTTTGAGATCAGCGCTGCCATCTTGAATCGGAACATTCATCTGACCCACATCACGTTCAGACGTGCCTCAATTGTGGTCTGGACAGCCGTTTCCTGCCATAATGCGCGACACTCATCGACCATGCCTCTGACTATTCAGGATCCACTGGTCTACCCGTGTCATGGGCCTCTGACCGAGGAGGTGTCGAATGAATGAAGAACAGCTTGCCGACTTTTCCGAGTACTTAGAATCGAAAGCGGACAGCACCGCGTCCATTTCTTGTGTCACATCGGTTCGAATTCAGCGAAGTACTCCCTAGCAGATGTCACAACCGCCGAAGGGAGACGGAGATCGTCGGTGTGACCGACACGCGCGGGGCGCGGCGCCAAAGCCCGGGACCGCATCGGCAGGCCAATTGCAGGCGGGGCGAGTAGTGCCAGTCGTATGACTCCCGAACAGTCAGGAGATCAGTTATGACCAGCATTCATCGAAGCCGGCATTTTTGTTTCCCGCTATTCATTGTGGTCGGAGCCGCAGGCTCGCTGCTTTCTTTGGGCTGTCCAACGGCGGCGGGTGGCGGAGGCGGTGGCAAGAATGAGGACAAACGCGATGATTGGACCAAAGTGGAAGAAGCAATCCAAGGGGATAATGGGAGTGAAGGAGAGGCTGAGGGAGTCGCAGGATGTCCGTTCGAGCTCGTTACCTCTCTTTCGCCACCGGGAGAGCGTTCGTATTCTACATCTACCGGCGATCTGGATAATGACGGCGACGTCGATCTCGTTGTGAGCAGCCGCAAGCCTGGGTCATGGCGAAACGGCGGCCAGATCAGTCTGTTTCTGAATGATGGTTCCGGCAATTTCTCCGAGCCTGTGATCATCCTGGCAGAGCTCCCTGCGGGCGACTCCTATCATTTGATTGGCGTTTTCGATTTGAACGGTGACGGCAGCCGCGACGTTGTGTTTGAGTCGGGCTGGCTGTCCAACAGCGGCAATGCGACCTTCAGCGTTTTGGAAGAGATCCACGGAAACGGATTTGAGGGTGCCTTTTATCCACTGGTTGTCGGCGATTTCGATGAGGATGACGACCTCGATCTGATTGGTTTCTCTCGCGGCGCACGAGTCGTAGCCTTGAACGATGGAGACGGTTCTTTTCGAAAAGGACCAGAGGTCGCCATCGGTGGAGCATTCCATGCCTACAAACCAGAGGAAGTTGCCTTCGATTTTGAGGGCGATGGCGATCTGGACTACATCGATAAGCCGTTCAGTACGGGAGGCGGTTTCTATCTGAATAATGGGGATGCAACTTTTGAAGAGTCTCAGTTCGTGGCGAGCATGCCCAGCGGAGGCCCGCTGGTCCCAGTGGATTTGGACGGCGACGGCGATCTTGACCTCGTCACTGCCGGAAACGGGAGCCTTGGGTTACTCATCAACAACGGGGACGGAACGTTCGACGTCGGTAAGACAATTTGGTTCATCAACTGGGCTTCCGACGTCGGCTGGTATTCCGGTGCTGACTATAGCACTTTCGCCGGGCTCGGAAATGAGTTGTCGATCTCCGATTGTGACCGCGACGGAAGGGTTGAGTTAGTTTTCGCGGCCGAGCACGTACCAGCAATCCGTGGGTCCCGAACCTTCACAAAAATCATGATGATTCCGATCGAGGTCATCGGCTCCTTGGCTGACACAGCAGACTTGTTCCTAGAAGAATCGGATGTGTACGAGATCGCCATTGAAGAGTCCGAATCGTTCGAGGAGGGGTTCGGCAACAGCGAACTGGAGGTCGTTGATGTCGATGGTGACGCGAACTTGGACTTGATCGTGACGAGTTTGACGTCGGAACAGGTATTCGTGTACAGCAGTTCTTTGCCACCGGTGGGTCCCTCTTAACGGGACTGCTGATGAGATCGGCAGGATCAGTCAAGACCAAGCGTACCTCCGCGGCTACCATCGGGCCAGCCGGCTGCGGGGGTGCACCCACAGGGGCTTGTACCAGGCATCAAAAGAGGCTAAATCCTCTACGTGATAAACGCGATTAAACTAAACCGCTGCGCGTTAGGGAAGGGGCGGCGAGCGGCCAGGTCAAAACGGCACATCGTGTGACGCACTGTCGAAACCGATCGGGGACGGCATTTTCATCCTCGACGCACATGCTATCGTATCGGCCGCAGCCCGAACCCTGCTGGGTTTGGGGCCGTGAGCTAGTCACGCTCCTTGAGCTACCGG
>JAJDDP010000140.1 GCA_029260235.1 Phycisphaerae bacterium
GATTGGTGATGCCAAAGGCTTTCCCGTGAACGACCAACACGTCCAGGGGAGTGAGGGCTTGCCGTGCCCCGGCCCCTATGGGAATAGTCCCGCCATCAGCGGCAGAAAGAAACGTCGCCCGGTTGGTAGTGGGCGAGTTGACGACTTTAAGGCCAGCATCCTGAGCCTGCGCCCGGACAATCGAACTACCCGAAATAACACAGACTGACAGCAGTAGTGTCCGCAATATTGATCGCGATTCAAACACGGTCCGCTCCTTTGAAAAGCCTCCTCAACATCCAAAGGCACCGGAGCATGTCCGCCCGAATCCAAGAGACAACAGCCCAGAGACCACGGGCGCAGCACAAGCGACCGTAGCCGACTCCACCACCTAAGTGGGGAAGCCGAACTGCCCATTCTTATCGGAAAACACCGGTACCACTTCCCACGACCTATCAAAGAACGTCTAATGCCCCGCGCTCCGAATCGATCGATACTTCTACCCCCTATTGTAGCCAACTCGAACAGGCCGCGCCAAGCTGTCGTGGTCCGAGAAAATCGCCTTCATGTGATTGATTTGGAGAAAATGAACAAAGTCGGCACTGATTCAAGCATGCTCCACTATTTCCAGCGTCTTGGAGAGGCCGACCAATCGTGGCAGAATAGGAGTCTGCAGGTGTTGATCCAATCAAGCAAACCGAGATCAGCCGGATGATCTTCTTACGTCTTTAGGATGATGTAGTGACTTACGATTTTGTGATTGTCGGTGCGGGACTCGCGGGTGGATCGACCGCGTACTACCTGCGGCAGATTGCCCGCGCCCAATCCATGCCCCAGCCCCGCGTGCTCATTCTCGAACAAGAACCAACGCCCGGCGTCCACTCGTCGGGACGAAACGCAGCCCTAGTCCGCCGCAAACTCGACGACCCTTCTCTAGCCACCGCAGCAGCCGCCGGGGCTGACCTGCTAGCCCAAGGGCACTTGGCTACCTTTCGCAAGACAGGCTCGATACTGATAGGCCTGGGCGACGATGATGTGAGTTCGCGTTTTCCGTTGGCTACGGGGAAGGGACTGTGGTGCCCCGATGACGGCGTGGTCGATGTGGCTGAGCTGCTAAACACCTACTTGCACGACCAGGAAATCCGCTACAACCAACGAGTACTCGGCTGGGAGGATCACAGTACTTCGGATGCCGCATCCAATCAGAAATTGCTGAGCGCCCGAACCGCCGACGACACCATCACCACCAAGACCATCATCAACGCAGCCGGAGCCTGGGCAGGAGACTTGGGAAGTTTGCCGCTGACGCCAACAACCCGGCACCTCTTCGTCACTCCACCGATGCAACAAGTCGCTGTAGATTGGCCATTCGTTTGGGATGTTAAGCAGGGTCTCTACTTCCGGCCCGAATCCGGTGGCCTACTGCTATGTGCCTGCGACGAAACCCAGTCGCCTCCCGGGCAATACAACGAAGACCCAGCCATGGCTAGCCACCTGGCAGAGCTAGTCCACGACCATCAACCAACACTGGGCGATCTACAAATCCAAAGAGGTTGGGTAGGCCAAAGGACCTTCGCCCCCGACCGAAGATTCGTCATAGGTTTCGACCCAAGAGACAACCGCGTCTTCCATGTCGCTGCCCTAGGCGGAAATGGTGTGACCACATCACCCGAGGTAGGATCGCGAGCAGCAAATCTGTTGCTATCCCAGCGGCAGGCCCAACAAGACGATACCTTCAACCCAGCCCGCTTGTTCTAACTCCGTGCCAGGCGGTGCTGGACTCCATCATCGAGTAGAAAAGTAGGTCGAGCCTCGCCCGACGAAGAGTCACAGCTATGCAAGATGGTCCAAACCTCGGGTGTTCAGTTCGGGAGGCGAGATTCTTTGTCTCTCTTCTATGGCTATGGATGCTCCTGGTCTGCGCGTTCTTTGTGGTGATCGATCTTGGACTACTGCAACCAGACAGCCCGTCCTCCGAAGAACAAACACTCTTGTTCTCTCAGGCAACCTGCGGGTCATGGTTGTTCATCACGGCACTGCTTGCGATTGGTATCGGCTTCTATGGCTGTTTGCAGTTGGCCTTGATTCGAGTGCATGCAAACCAAGACACAGCCAACTCAAGATGCTTCAAGTGCGGCTATGCCCTGACTGGACTGGATTCGACGAGGTGCCCCGAGTGCTTCCTAGATCAGCCAAGCAACCAAACGAGGATGGAGGCCGTGGAACTCACCGCAATGAAACGAGAGATGCTCCTCTTCCTCACAGCAGCGGTAGCGTGGGTGGGTACCATTCTTCTTGTCGATGCCTTTCTTGAGTTTCAACTCGCATCACTTCCAATCGTAGCAGCCTTTCTGATGAGTCTCTGCGTACACAAATTCTTAGGAGCTTGGCTGATGAGCAAGATAACAGCGTAAGCCACCTCGACCGACGAGGAGCTACGGCGTAGCGCTGGTCTTTAGCATGGGCCTTACGATTGCTGTGCCGAAGAGGCGGCTTGGGCTTGACGGGAACGTTGCGGGCAATCCGTCTACGGCGTAGCTGCCGGTATCCGAAGAAACGTGGGTGCTGCCTGAAAGGCTGGCATCCGCGGGCGGCAGGATCCTTGATGCATTCTGACGCAATTGCCGAGTGACGACGGCGGTACCGGAGTTGGATCTGAGGACAAGATAGTACCAACCCGGATCGAGCAATTGGGCGATGCTGCTCTGGCTGACCAAGCCGGTGCTGTCCAGGGCAAGCTCCGAACTTCCAAGAACACGATTGGCCGGTAAGCCATCCGAACCTAGGTCATAGATTCCGAGTTTGATTTTCTTCACCGCATCTGCGGTCGTTACATCGATGCCGATGACGACGCCAATGGCGATGCCAATGGCAATGCCAATGGCACCCCGTTGCTTACGCCCCGATGGTCGCGCTGGCGGTTTCGGACCAGGGGCCTTTGTCACCCTTGGAATTTACCCAGCGGAGCATGTAGTGGGCCATCTGGCTGCTATCGGAGCCGGAGTAGATCGCCAGATAAGGCGTGCTGGTATCCAAGCCCAGGAAGCGCAGGTCCGTGTCCGGATCGACCGGCGGTGGGTCGCCGACTTTGACCCACACTTCCGCACCTAACACGCCCGCTGGTTTCGCCTTCCGCGTGGGGGTCAACTCATCCCTGAATACGATGGTCTGTTGCAGGCGTTGATCGCAGCGCACTTCGATGACCGGCCTGCTGGTGGGTGGGCCGGTCGGTGTGGGATCGGTATCCGGCACAGTGATGCCCAAAGCTGCTCGTTCGGCGTCATCGACGTCGGCGCTGGCTTGGAGTCGACCGACCGATGCCCGGATCAGCGAGACATACCCGGCCCGAGCCGCATCTTTGGTAACTCTGGCCGACTGGGCCGTGCTCTGGGCGGTGACGTGGGCGGGATAGTCGCTCTCCCACGCGGTCTGCCCGGTGGTCAGCGGCGGAATATCCACCAATGGATCGAGACCCAGGGCGGCCGCGTTGGCCGTCGCGTAACTCAGGAAATTCTGCTGCCAGGCATTAAATTCGGCGTCGCCGCCGGGGATGTAATCGGCCATTCTTCGATCTCCTTAAATTCATCCGCACCAAAAACGTTGCGAGGGCCTTGCCCACCATTATCGATCTATATCCGTCCTCGCTCGACCAGTCGCCGGTAATGCTCGCCGAGCACCGTGAGCTTGCACGACTTGCTCTCCATCGCAGCGTTCCACATGTGCAGCACGTCTACCGGCACGACAAGGTTCACGCGGTTGTACTTCTGAAGGATGGCGAACTTGGAGGTATTCTCGGGGTCTGAATCCGGCATGCCCGGGGTTCGTCCCTCGTCCCTTGGCTCGAAGGACGGGTCAAGCTTGAACTGGAACCCCTGAGCTGGGAAGAACTCGGTGATACGTTGAAGCTCCTCCAACAAGATGGGAGGTTGGACCTTGCGCAACGACACGAAGTTCTTCACGTTTGTCTTGAAGACTGGGCGCTGTTCCCACGGGCCGAGGGACTGGTCGATGTGCGCGTAGACCCCACCAGGTGTGACGTCCCCGACGAGGTTCGCGGCGGGGCCGTTTAGGGCATCGACAAAGAGCTCTGTGAATACGCCGCGTCCGTCCTGCTCGGTAGCGTACTGGTCCTTGGTGGACGCAGTGAGAATTGTGAGCCCTTCTGATAACTGGGCTGCCTGTGCACCGGAGGGCGGGTTCCCCGCAATGCCTGAATGACAGCTATCGAGCACGATGATTTTATTCTTAGCCTCGGATTTGTTGGCGAAAATCAGCACATCGGCCAAAGGTATGCCCTCATGGCCAGTTTGAGAGTCGCTCGTCAGAAGGTAGCCACCCGTCGATTCGATGTGTCCGTGACCTGCGAAGTAGAAGAGGGCGATCTCACTGTCGTCCGCGAATAAATCCTCGATCAATCTTCTCAAGTCCGACTTAGACACAGAATCTGAGAGACTGGCGGCAATCAGGAACTTGACATCGAAGTTCACCGTGCCGTCGCTGTTTCTTTCAAGAACGGTCTTCACTGAGTGGGCATCGTCCACGCACCCAAACAAGGGGGAGCCGTGCTCATAGTAATTGATGCCTACGACGAGGGCCTTTCGCATATCATTTCCTCCCGCATGCCGCAGCTGCTTGTGCAGCCATGCTATTCCCAGCCGAGCGGCGCCAGTTCGCGCCCTTGGCGGGATGTGACGCAGTTACTTCCGATTAGAGTGAGTCAAGGAAGCTCTTAATGTTGGGCCAACTCCACTCCACAACCCGGATACCGGCGAATTCTGCCGGCAGGCTCGATGGCTTGTTGTCCGAGTCGACGTAGATTCCTCGAATTCGCGAGGACCCCAATTCCTCCTTGCCACATTTTACTTCCCACAGAGCGCCGTCAGCATTGGCCGTCTTCTTGCTGACCAGCGCGATCATGCCGTCGCAGCCCTTGATCTTCGTTCGGCAATTCGTCATCCACTTCTCATCCCACGGCTCCTTGACGGACATGTCTACGAACTCAAAAGGACTCTTGTCGTTTTTGGCTTGCCCAACGAGAAGGGTTCGAGATGTCTTGTCTTCGATTGCAAAGCTGATGAAAATACGGTTGTTCTTCGCCATGATTCACCTCGCATGTAAGGGCTTGTGCCGCACTCCCGCGCGGCGTATCAATTACGTTCCAATCACCGCGCTGGTCGTCTCGCTCCAGGGGGCCTCTTCGCCATGGGTGCTGAACCATCTCACCATCTAAAGCGCGGCCTTCCATCCGCCCGGACCGGCTTGTCGGTCACTCGGCGGCAGAGACGGAGACCCAGACCTCGGCGTCGATCCCATCACAGGGATGCGCGGGGCAGCCCAGTGCGACCCCGTCACGGTGTACAACGCAGTCTGTGCCGGGCGCGCTTACAGAAATCTTAAATATTTGCTACCGGTGGGGTCGGGGCGGTAGTCCTGCGGAGAGCTGACCGCTTCTACGCCCCAATCGTCGCGCTGGCGGTTTCGCTCCAGGGGCCCGCTTCGCCGCGGGTGCTGAGCCACCTCAACATGTAATGTGCGGTCTTGCCACCTTCGGCGCCGCCGTACTCGGTGATGGCCGGAGTGCGGGTGCTCAGTAGCAGGAAACGAAGTTCCGACGGATCGGCGGGCGCGGGCTCGCCGGGGCGGCGATATTTACCCAGACCTCGGCCCCCATTACGCCGCTGGGTTTGGCCCGGCGGGTAGGGGTGGCCTCATCGCTGTAGGCGATCCGGTGTTGTAACCGTTTGGAGAAATCGACCCGCACGAGCGGCCGGGTTGTCGGCGGACCGACGGGGGTGGGTACGGCGTCACGCACGGTGATTCCCAGCCCAGCCCGATGGGCGTCGGATGTATTGGGAAAGCCTTGGATGCGTTGGGCCACCTCGCGGATGAGCTTGTCGAAATCGGCCCGGTTGGCGTCCTTGAGGGTGCGGGCGGACGCGGCGGCCGCCCGGGCGGCGACGTGCTCCTCGTACTTCTTGCCCCAGTCAATGGAGGCCACATTGAGCGTAGTCACCGTACTGGAGGGCAGACCCAACTCGGACCAGTGGCCCGCCACATAAGCCACAAAATTCGCCTGCCAGGCATCGAATGATCCGTCCGGTCGAGGGATGTAAGCCGTCGCCATCTCCAGAATCCTCCTTTACAGCCCGACAAACCACCTCTTTGACCACAACAGCAACCCTGCTCTATTATAGTACAAATCCGGACGATATGCCGGTAAAACCCAACGACTGTCTAGCTCTCTGGGATCATCATTCAGTATAGACGGCAGTAATGCCATAATAACCGGCTACTCGTCCGTTTATCTCGGCGATTAGTTTGTATAGAGAGCATGATAGTCCGCCATGTACGGATGCGCGTCCAGTTAATCAGGACTTCATCTGGGAGCGCCGAATCCGAAGCGTAGAAGGTGGAATCCAGCTTGGGCAGGGGCGTCGGGCATCAAGCCGGGCAGAGTGGCTCGGTGTCCTACCATTTACCATCTGGGGTTGATGCGAAGGTCATGGCCGGGTGAAGGCAACGGTGAAGGCAGGTGAATCACCCACCCTGCGTGACTCTGCCAATCCGGCAGCCTGACGCTTCTGGTAGTGAACCCACTGCCAAAGCGGCACGCCGCACAGGTCGCTTTCATTGTCGTAATCCTGCAAAGCACCGCCACGGCACCGACTAGAGTGTTCGGGATTTGTTTTTGCCCCGGCATGTGATGTGCACCTAACTTATTCAAACCGGCGCGGCCAACTCGTACGCGGGTTCATGGAAATTGACGCGACACGAACAGCCCCGGACGGACTGGGGGTATTACGTCTTCATTCATGGAGGATTCACCATGGCGAAATCGAAACAAACCGGCAAAAAAGCGGCCACCTCGGCGTCGAAGGTCCTGCGCTCCAAGAGCACTGGAAAACGCTCGAAGAGCGCTGCGGGAAGCGCCTTGACCCAGAGCAAGTCTCCCAAGGAGACGACGGGCAAGAAGGCCGCAACCGCCGCGTCGAAGACTCTGAGCGACAAGCGGACCAGCAAGGCGTCGAAAAGCGCGGCAGGCTCGGCGCTCAGCCAGACGGAGAAGGGCAAGGGGAAGCAGAAGGGGAAGTAGGTTGTTTCACATCGTGTTGTTCGACGCGGCGAGCGTCGCGCGGACACACGTTTCCTTTTTTCCAGGAGATAGGCAATGGCTCGCTGCACGAGAACAACCGGACTGCAAGTCCACCACAAGAACAGGGCGGGCGGCAATGACCTCGGCAATGCCGAAGTCCTGTGCACAAAGTGTCACGAGGCCACATCCACCTACGGAGCTCCGGGGGCATCGCCCCCTGAGTTCACAGAGGAAACGAAACGCAAGGCCCTTGAACGCGCCGGGCATCGGTGCGAGTGTCCCCGAACAGGCGGGTGCCACTAGCGTGGTCGTCGGGCGCATCGCCTGCGGTGAGCGGTTGCCGCGTTCCTCCGACACATAGAAGGGCTCGACAGTGGATGACATCCTCGATGATTTCGTACGCGCGGCACAGCGATGCGAGCGGGCCGCGAGGGCCTTTGATGACGAGTCGATCAAGTCCAGTGTGCGCCAACTGGTCGATGCTTGCGACTCGATCGGATTGGCGTGGTCCGGGTCGTGGCTAGGCTATCAGGCTAACATCTACACGGCGGGGTTGCGGCCACGACGTCCTGGGGAGGTGTTTGACGCCGAGTGGGGCGCCGAGCCCGGATTCTGTAACAGAACGGCGGGGGAATGGGCCGAGTTTGGCTACGATACAATTTACGAGGAAATCATCAACCGGGCAGGTGGGCCTGATCCTAGTACACTCCAGAGCGCGGCCGATGCCGCAGCCCGAGCTTTCGACGAAGCCCAGGGCGATCTTCTTCCGACACTCGACGCAGTGCTGTCGTCCGTAAAGGATAAGACTCTTGGTGAACTGCGCGAGAATCTCCGGAAACTGAAGAGTCACGTAACGCGGTCGGATTTCATCGCGACTGTCAGCCCCAAGACTCTCATGAGTCGCGATTCACTTGCGATACACCAAGGTAGGATCCCCCCGCACCATGTGATCGTGAAGGCGTGGTTGCTGGAACAGATGTCCTATGGCCATCAGGTCTCAGAGGTGGCAAAGATCGCCCGGCACGCCGCGCGATACCTAGAAAAGAAACACAAGATGAAAGGCAAGACAGTGGCCAAGACCGAGGGCAAGGTTTTCATCGGGCATGGCGGTTCGCCCGCCTGGAAAGACTTGAAGGACTTCCTCGTGGATCGTCTGGGGCTGGACTACGAGGAGTTCAATAGGGAATCGACGCCGGGCCTGTCGAACAAGGAGCGCCTCCTGGAAATGCTGGACTCCGCGTGTTTTGCGTTCCTGGTGATGACAGGAGAGGACGAACACGGTGACGGCACAAAGCACGCCCGCGCGAACGTCATTCATGAAGCGGGCTTGTTCCAGGGCCGATATGGCTTCGAGCGGGCCATCATTATGCTGGAAGATGGCTGTGAGGAGTTCTCCAACGTGGATGGCATCGGACAGATTCGATTCCCGAAAGGTAAGATCATGGCGAATAGCGAGGAGATTCGCCGTGTTCTCGAGCGCGAGGGTATCGCCTGACCCCGCCCGCAGAAGCCGCCGACGGCTGATGGCTGAAAGCCGACGACTCTCCCTTTCCCCGCCCCCGCCGCGCAGGATGGTGCGAAACACCCCCTACCGGGGGACTGGTCCCCGCCCAGATTTCCCGGTCGAAAGCGTGCATGGCGAATTCATCCAGAAGGACATCGCCGGTGAAACCTCGGGCTGTCTGCGGATTGCCCTACCGACTCCGCCGTAGCGGCATGGTCATGCACCTTGGTCCGCCTAGGCCTCTTACCAGCTCGGAGCCGTCTATGCCTATGTTGGTGATGTTGTGGGCGTCTAAGGCTTCGTTGGTGTGTTCGTTTCGGTTGTAGGTGATCACCGTTCTTGGGGCGATGGCTACCGTGTTGGTGCCGTCAGTTCTTTGTTCGCGGGTGTCGAAGGGGCGCGTGCCGCCGCCGGTAGCTACGATGGTTACTTCGGTATCGAACTCATCGCGCAACACATCTACAAACGAGCGCGACTCTTGGCAGCGTTTGGCCGTCGGGTTGTCATCGCCCGTCGGTTCATAGCGATGGATGTACTTGATCGGCTCCATCACTGGGGCATACCAGAGCACGACGCCGCGGTCCAAGACCGTAAAGACCGTATCCAAATGCATGAAAGCCCGCTCGGTAGGAATGGGAATTTCATAGACCCGCTTGACTTGCCCTATCTTGAAACAGTTACCCGCTAGCAGTTCGATGGTTTCGCTGCGGGTGCGTTCACTGGCTCCGATCAGCACAGCCTCAGGCGACAGGATGATCACATCGCCACCCTCGATGGTGTAAGGCCGATCCTCGGTTGGCTCATCCGTACCGCCGTAGGCGATCGCGTTCTCACTAAACTCGGGGTGATTCTCCAGCACAGCCCGGGTGAGCAGCGTCTCGCGCACCCGCTCGGCATAATGCATCTTCGAGGAGATGGCTGCACCGCGAATCACCACGGCAGGGTCGCGGCTGAAGTAGGAGTTAGGTATCGGCGGCAAGAGGAAATGCTCTTCATCCCCAGAGCCGCTAGCTACTCGCTGACCCGTCGCGCCCTGGTACTCAGCCGCAGTCAATCCACCAAAGAGAATTTCGACCAGCTTGGCTTCATCCCAGTGAGAGAGGTTTGCCAATTCCTGAGAAATGGCAGGCACGTTGGCTGTTCGGCAAACTTCGTCGATGAGCTGCTTGCGTGAAACCTCATCCCGAAGCACATCTTCGAGCATCTTCTCCAAGTAGAAGACTTCGATACCGTGCTCGGTCATCTTGCCCGTAAATAGATCGTGTTCGTCCTGCATGCGGCGGAGGTAGGGCACATCCTCGAAGAGGAACTGCTTCATGTTCTCATGCGTAAGCCGCTCGATCTCCATCCCCGGACGATGGACCAGAACAGCCTCAAGCTTGTCATACTCGTTGTCGATCTGAAATCGCACAAATCACCGTTACCTAACCGAATCCTCAAAATTCCAAGGCCATACCTGAACCAACCGCACACTAGACGGGGCCGTAGGCTTGGTCAACTGAACCGGGCAGGAAGGCACGTAATCAAGCGTAACAACCGCCCGCAAAGAGGGCTGGGAATCTGCCGTGGCACGTCAGTAGAAGTGCTGATTCATCAACGCACAAACTAAAGGCATGTGGGGCGGAGTCTCGATCCCTCATGTCCATGCCGCACAATTCCCCGGGCGACCGCGCTCCACACATCCGCCTTCTTGGGCATCTACCTCTGCCGGTCCATCGTGTGTACCATGGGACGGTTCAAAAGGGCGTAAGCACAATCGCCGCGGCACAGCTAGTTAGAGATTGCCCGCCGCGGCCACCAGGAGGTCATGTATGAGGTCGTTCAAACTGCTACTCTCTTTCTCGTGCATCATGTTGGCGCCGGCGGCGCTAGCTTATGCACAGGATGCGATTGCTCTCGAAGATGACGCCCTTCTAAGCCGCGTCAGCAAAGAGATCGATGCCCTGCTCCTAGCAGGCGAGAAATCCGAAGCGGAAAGAACCGCAGTAGAAGAAGCTGCGGACATTCTCACGCAGGCCCGAGAAGCAGCCAACGCTCCTCTCCCAGCCGACCCCGGCGAGACGGCTGGTCTTGAGGAGCTTGACGAGCAATCGCTGCTCAATCAGGTGGAGCTGCGCGGGGAATACCTCAATGCCTACGTCAAACGCAAGGAACAGCTCGACCGGATCCCCAGCCTGACGGACGAACGACGCAAGTCGATCAATTCGGCTATGGAAGCCCTGCGCATCACTAAGCAGCGGGCTGACGATCTCCACCCGCTGCTGACAGAGCTAACCCGCCGCATCGAGGTGAACCGTATCTTGCCGGACGACGCCATCTTCAACGATAAGGGATTGGATTTCTGGAGGGAGTCGGTGGCCCAACAGCAGGAAGAGTGCGCCACTTGGCTTGAAACCTACAACGCCGAAAAGCAACTGCCGCAAAGTCAACCCGCATCCAAACCCACTGACACAATCTGGAACATCGAAACACAGCGCAGCCTCCAGCATTCACTCGATGTGGCCAGCGTCATGCTCGAAAGCGTAAGACATGAAGCGGGCCTAACCGAAGAACTCGACAAAACCGATCACGCCGCCTTGCCAACGGCGATTGCCCGCGTACACGACGACTGGCAACGCGCCCTAGCCAAGTATGAGCAGGCTCTGGGCGACGCCGAGATCCAGCGGGTAGCCCTGGCCAAGCTGGAAGCGGATCGACGCGCCTTGACGCTGCCCTCCAAGGAGGCAATCCCCGAAGGCGAGGGGCATTCTGAACTCAGAGCAGCCCGCCGCAATGCCGCCTCTCAGATCTATTGGTTCGCCACGACATCCTTCTCCTGGAACTGGCCGGCAAAGCGAGCGACGTGGCCAACGAGCTTATGCAGGAATTGCTGGCCATCCCTGCCTTGTTTGAAGAGGTTCGCCGCCAGACAGTTTCGCTCAAAGCCAGCCTCACGCTGGCCGAAACCTGGCAGCGCGAAGGCAAAATAGCATCCTTCGATTTCCCAGAAGGCACGAACGTCGTCAGCCTGTCAGCCAAAATGCGAACCATCGCCCTGGCTGAGGCTGACCGGCGGCGCGAAGTCGAAGAACTTGAGCAACAGCTCAACAACAAAACCAGAATCGAAGCCGCCCGGCATGAGCTGGAGACTGAAGAGGAAAACAACCAACGGTTCCACGAAGTGTTCCAAGAAGAACTGAGCTATGCCGAGTTCCTGACCGAGATGGCCTTGAAGGACGAAACGACCTTGATCGCCCTGGTACAACCGGAAGGCACACTCGATGCCTCCATCGAGACATTGGCCAAGGCCGCCGAGCAGGCGCAGTCCACACTCGACGGCGCAATTCAAGCGCTGCATGGAGCCCGTGATGCCATCGGTTCGGTCGAGAACCCGTATGTGCGCCTGGGATTTCGGCGGGCGCCGCAACGATTGGCCGAGATCAAAATCGAACTGGAAGGTCTCAAGGACGGAGGCCTGCCCGAGGACCGCAGTTCCGAACCCCTGAAGCAAGCTACAAATAGTGAACAGCCGGACTCCACTGCAATAGGCACCAACCTGGTCGCCCAAACCAAACAGACGCTGCTGGATCAGGCGAAGAGGATGCAGGAAGAGCTGGAGGCATCCCAGGATGACGCCACAGCCCACTGGTACTACTTCGAAAACTTGGAAGAGAAGATCACGCTCTATGCAGAAGCGCTTGCTGCGATGGACAAGGCGATCACAGCAGCTGGCCAAGCGCGGTCTTCCTTGATCAGCGAAGAAAAACGCAAGTTTGCAGGCGCTCTCGAACTTGAACGGCGGATCAAGGAAACCCGCATCGACCGAAACATGGTCCATTTCGATCTTCCCGAGATGCTGACCCGGCAAACCATCACCCAGGCCCAATCTGATCGCAACGAGCACGCCCGGCGACAGGCCAAGCTGCGCAATTTTCACGAGGACGAGCTGGCCAAGCTAGAGGCACTCTCAGCCTTTGGGATATGGGCAAAGCTTCATGCCGCCGCCGCTGACGACAAGGCAGCCTTGATCAGCCAACCGGCCCAACACATTGCCTCAGCCATGCGCTCATTTGAAGAACTCGGGGACGTCGACCAGAACCAACTGCGGTACGAGGCCAAGAATCTGCGCGGAGCAGAAGACGACGCTTGGGAAAATGTGCTGGCTGCAATATCGCGCGTAAAGAAGCGGGAACTCTTCGACGAGTCGCTCGATATCTACTATCAGGCGATCACCCGGATAGACCGCCAGTTAAATGAGTACGACAAGGCTCGCAAAGCTTTCCAAGAACTGATCGAGCTGTGCGCCAAGGAGAGCGAATCACTCGCCGGAGCCCCGGAGAAGTTGAAGGAGGGTCTAGATTCGAGGATCCTCGCTTACCAGACCGCCCGGCACCTGGCTGCCATCGCCGCCTCGCCCAGCGCCCAACTCTCCATCGAAGATCTATTCAAGCAGGCCAATGGATCGTCGCTGTCCATCCCTGGACAGACCCACGACTGGGACAAGAACTACTGGGCGGATCACCTCTTCGCAGCCGAGGCGCGCCTCTGGGGTCATCGGGCCTGGAGCCAAGCCATCCAGAAACTGCTCTCCAAGCTGGGGTTGGATGCAGAAATCGCCAGCTACGATCAGTACAATGCTAAGATCGAAAACAAGATCGGCGCGCTCAAGACCCGGCGACAGGATTTGCGTAGCTCAATTGAGGCCATACGAGCCGATTATTCCGCCGAGATTTACCAGGCCGCCGGCCGCACGGTGGTCTCGCTGCTGCTAATCCCCATCTTAGCCTGGGTCATCGTCCGCCTGGTGAACGTCTTTGCGCGGCGGCTCGAAAACCGAGCGGTAGACGGGATGGGCCCTAGCCGTCTCATCTCTCATGAGCGACTACAGACACTGTCCAGCGTCAGCCGCAAGACTATTTCGGTCGTGATCTGGATCATTGCAGGCCTCTATCTGATGCACGAGTTAGGCACGCCGATCTCAACCCTGCTGGCCTCAGCCGGAGTCCTGGGGCTGGCCTTCGCCTTCGGAGCCCAAGCCCTGATCCGAGATTTCTTCCACGGCTTCTTCATCCTGCTAGAGAATCAATACACCATCGGGGATTGGATCGAGGTCGGCGGCATCGGCGGCACGGTCGAACGCCTCACCTTGCGCGTCACCGTGTTGCGCGACATGGATGGTACCTTGCACTTCATTCCCAACGGCGCCGTCGCATCAGTATCCAACATGACCCATGGCTGGTCGCAGGTGAAGATGGAGATCGGGGTTGGCTACAGCGAAGACATCGAACGGGTCAACAAGGTGATCCTGGACACAGCCACCGAGCTTTGCAAACGTCCAGAGTGGAAGAACCAAGTCCTGTCCGATCCCACCGTGCCTGGAGTCCAAAGTTTTGGCGACAGCTCCATCAACATACGCCTGGTGGTCAAAACCCAACCCGGCGCCCAGTGGCGATTGGCCCGCGCACTGAGGAAACGGATCAAAGAACGTTTCGACGAAGAGGGCATCGAGATTCCATTCCCCCAACGCGTAATCCACCACGTCCACGGCGACAGCAGCAAGATGCCGCCGGGCAACGCCGGTCAGGATGGCGGATGACTAGCGCTTTCCTGGCCACGGCCCGCCTCTGAGTCCTGGAATGCGGCATACGGTGTCATCCTGGCTTGACGAAATCGCCTCAGAGTGCTATCAACTCTATCCTGTTCGTGCTGCCCGATGTGAATACGTTTCGTTATCGGAACGGAGACCCTATGGAACTTCCCAAACGACCAAATACCGAAACGTTTCTGCCCGATGGTACCTTCACGCAAGCGCTAGCTGACTTGCGGGAGTGCCCTGGGATAGGATCACTTCGCATCGTGATCGCCTATGCGTTCGATCCGCGAACGCACATGCTCCCCTACTGGTATTGCGACCGACGGATGGCGCCGTGCTCGGTGCGAACCTTGGCTGACATGTTGGACGCCGCCGGCTTCAAACATGTCCGCGTCGTGCTGCAACAGTGGAACCCGAACTTCCAGCCGAGCAAAGCCATCCTCGATGGGAAACCCATCGACATCCTCATGGTCTCCGCCATGCAGGTCCACGGTGAACCTGCCTGCGACCTGGTTCGCGAAGCCCACAACCTCGGCGAGAATCGTCCGCTAGTCTTGGCCGGTGGTCCCAAAGCGATCTACGAACCGACCGACTTCCTTGAGCTGGGCGACAAGCCGGGCATCGGCGCTGATTGCGTCATGACCGGCGAAGCCTATGTGCTGCTGGATTTCCTCAAGACCTTAGCAGCCCACGGGCTAGACCAAGCTAATCCTCAACCCGGCAGTGCCCGGGCAGCCTTCAATCGTGCCCGCGATTGTGGTGACATCGACAAGGTGCCAGGCTTGGTCTATATGGATCCAAAATCGACGCCCCAGGAGCCGCGGGCGGTCAACACCGGCGTACAACAGCTATTGCAGAACCTCGACGAAATACCCATGCCCGACGCGGGCTACCGCCTCCTGGAGAAGCCCCACCGCCGTGCAACCCTGGATGCCAAACCCTGCCCAGCCGACAAGGTCGGCAAGATTTCGTTGATCTCGTCGGTCATCTCGACACACGGTTGCAAGTTCAATTGTGGTTATTGCCCCATCCCAGCCGTCAATCAGCGCACCTGGCGACACAAGAGCCCGAAGCGCTTGGCTGAGGAAATCAAGAGCATCCACGAGAATTTCGGCATCGAAGAGTTCTTCAGCACCGACGACAACTTCTTCAACAGCCGCGAAACCGTAGTCGAACTGATGACCGCGATGGCGGAAACCAAGCTCTCAAACGGTACGCCTCTGGGCCAACGCATCCGCTTCTATACCGAAGGTACCGAGTTCGACGTCTTCAAGAACATGGACATCCTGCCCCTCTGCAAGAAGGCCGGCATGAGCGCCATCTGGTTCGGCATCGAAGACTTGTCCGCCGAGCTGATCAACAAAGGGCAAACCGGGCAAAAGACCGAAGAGGTCTTCGCCAAGCTCAACGAACTGGGCATCGAGCCGATGGCCATGATGATGCACAGCGACGACCAACCACTCCACGCCCCCAAGGGCGACATGCGAGGCCTACTAAACCAAGCGCGGTTCCTGTTCGACAACGGGGCGGTTTCCTACCAGTGTACGAACCTCTCCCCGGCGGTCGGCACGCGTTCGATCGACGAAATGGTCGAGCAAGGCCTGCTCTACGACACGGTGGGCGGCGAACGAGTTCCCCAGGCATTCCTGGATGGCAACCATGTAGTCGCCTCCAAGACCAAAGCACCGTGGAGCCACCAGATGCATGTGCTCCGTGCCTACGCAACCTTCTACAATCCGGTCAACACCGTCCGCGTGATTCTAAATTGGCGCAAGAGCACGATGTCCCCCAAGAAGCTACTATTCCAGATCATCGGACAAATCGGCCTGGTCCTTACGGCCCCGAAGCTATGGCTCTGGTCGCGCAAACTAAAACGCGGCCCGATCCAGGTATGGGAAGGCCTAATCACCGCCCGCATCCCCATGGTCGACGCCCAAACCAGGTGCGAAACCCAGTGGGCGATCAAGCACAAACCGTCCAGCTATCTCCCACAGCCAGGCAGCGACAGCGAGGAAAAAAAGCGAACAACACCAGCGCCGGCAATCCCAGCCTCGCCGTCAGCCAAGAAAATGGGCAAGCAAGGCCTACCGCTGTCAGTACTGCCGTCGCAGTAGAGCAGATTCGCAACCAGCCGGTTGACGACATAGACTTGGATGTATCACCGAGAGGGCGCGCGATACATTCTGCACCAGTTTCGAATCGGCCCAGTCGTTTGGCTCACCAGAGTCGTAACCCTCTCGCACCACGCAGCCCCAAGAATTGCTTGAAACCCTGGCCTCTTGGCAGTACAATATCGGACATTAGCATGCTCATATATTGATCCGTTGTGCTCCGTTGGCGTCGCGCACAGGGCGCTTGCAGCTGGGCGCGGAAACCACGTCTACATGAGGTGCCTTCATGAGTATTAGTGTCCGCTGCTTCAAGATCGTCGTATTGATCCTGGCCGTCGCGCCTACCACGGCGGTCGCCGGTGAGACTATCTGGCACGTCAAAGCCGTTCACCCGCAAGGCCGATTTCTAGATGTCAAAGCCCTGGACAAAGAGGGCAACATCTACGACGTCAAAGCCATCGAGGAGGACGGCAACTTGCATGTCTTGGACATCAAGGCCTTTGTGGGCGACGAGAGGCTGCCGGTCAAGATTCTGATCAGCGACGACAAGTTCTCCCCAGTCAAAGCCATCGGCTCGGACGGGACTATTTTTGCCATCAAGGCGCTGACGCCCACCGGGAAAAAACTGGATGTCAAGGGTGTCAGCCGATCTGGCAACATCACCCACATCAAGGCCGTTGGCCCGGGAGGAGAATTCTACGGCGTCAAGGCAATCTCGCCCTTAGGCTACATGCATGACGTCAAGGGTATCAAGATGTCCTCCGAGAAAGTTGAAGCCACAGTCAACGGGGTAGACATCGCCGCCCATATCAAGGCGATTCCACAGGTCAGTGGCGTCTCTACCGGCGAATTCATCTGGAACATCAAAGCCGTTCATCCCCAAGGCAGACTCCTGAGCATCAAAGCCCTGGACAAGAGTGGGAACATCTTCGACGTCAAGGCCCTTGAAGAAGCCGGTAACTTGCAGCTCATGGACATCAAGGCGTTTGTGCATGGAAAGAAACTCCCCGTCAAGGTGTTGGTAAGTGATGACAAATATGCACCCGTCAAAGCCATCGGGCCAGACGGCACCATTTATGACATCAAAGCCCTGACCGAAGCCGGGGAACGACTGGATGTCAAGGGAGTCAAACGCGCCGGCAACATCATCCACATCAAAGCCATCAGCCCCGAAGGAAAATTCTACGGCGTAAAAGCGATCTCCCCCCGGGGCATCCTGCACGACGTCAAAGGCGTCAAGATGACCAAAGAACACGAAGAGCTGAAAGTAAGCGGCGTACCGGTAGCAGCCCACATCAAAGCCCTACCCCAACTGCCGCAGCCGACCGAATAAGCAGCGGAGTAGCAGACCGACACCGGTCAATTTTCCAATTCGGTGAGATGCTGCTCGTGCAGATATCTCCGTCGCCCACGGTCGGTACGCACTCGATCAATGAAATGGTCAAGCAAGGCCTGCCGCAGTCAGTATTGTCGTCGTAGTAGAGGCAGTTTGATCCTTCAATGGCAGATCCTCGGCGGGTGCCGCTGCCCTGTGAGCAGTGAGATTGGATCCTTCCCGCAAGCGACTCGTAATTGTAGTTCTTCATTCCTCCAAACTAAGAGGAGGTGGCTTGGCTCTATCAGTCCCCCACCCTTCCGTGGAACTCAAGTGTAGGGCACCCGGCTGTTGGAACGAATCCAGGAGCTGTCTCCAATCGTGACCCCGTCAAACTACGGCATATTCACAACGATCTTCACGATTTCTCGCAATACCCAATGCATCTGTGGCGTTAGGGCAGGAGAGCGCCGCGGATCCTATGTCCTGGCGCGCTCTTGCGCAGGCCAGGAGCACCCGATCAAGGCAAGAGGGGAAGATCAAGTATCACTAGGGGAGGCAACATCATGGGCAATAGCGAACGATCAAGCAGTAGACTCGCAGACTCGATCTCGCGATTATTCGGATGCCTCGCGGCCGGCGCGTTGCTCGCAGCCTCGCCGCCCGACGCCGTTCAGGCATACGAGCCCATCTACGTCATCTTCAACTACCATCTTGATCCTCTCGGACCCAATCCAACTGCCGCCCAAATCAGCTATGTCGATCATCGCGACTCGGTGAGCTGGGCAACGTCCCTGGCCCTGTCTACGGGCGTGAAAGTCTCCGCCGCCAGCAGCGGGCCTTACGCCGAAGCCTGCTTGCTCAACGGGCACGACGCTGACTTTGGCACCTTCATGCCCGGCGAACAAAACGCGCTGGGCGTACACATGCACGCCCACCGAAAGCTCGCCGGCTTCCTCGATTATGAATGGCAGGACGTCGGCGCGGGAGAACAGCCTCTGCTGCTTACCGCAGAGGTATTCGACGACCAAATTTCATTTGTAAACCAGATCTACACCGCTCTGGGCTTCACCGCATCCGACAACGATCTCTTTCACGGCTCGCACGCAATAACCACTGGGAGCCTGGATGAACTCTACTCAGGTGGAGTGCCGCCGTTCACCTACCCCAACACCTTCTCCGTCCTCGGCGGAACAAGAGGACTATACCACCCCTACCGTACCGGCGCCGGACCCGATGAAGACCTCAACGGCAACTATGTGAGAATCCCCTACCCTGGCGGCATCGCCGGCGTAGACCAACTCCATGGCCCAGAGGGCATGCTCTACGGAACTTTGCCCTACCTAAGAAAGGACTTCATCCTCGATTATCTCGAATGGCGCTACGCCCAGTCAAACGGATTGACCGACCGCATTTGGGTTTTTGGATGGGGCTCGCATCCTTACCAAACCACGCCAATTTTCGTTGGAACAGACGGCATACCCATCCGTCAGACCATTGAGGATCTGCTTACCTGGCTCAACGAGGACTTCATCGAGCAACCCAGCGCCGAGGGCAACGTCATCGCCCGCTATGCCAACTATCGCGAAGTGTACGACCGCTTCATCGAGTGGGAACTACTCCACCCCGGCACTTCGTCGATCGATGGCGATGACGCCGGCCCAAACCACCAACTCTCAGCCACAGCCGGTGCGTTGGCGACCTCATACTACGAGACCAAGATCGCCGCCAACCCCGATGTTGAAATACACGAGTTTACTGACCGAGAAGACGCGACGGTGCGATACGTCGTCTGGTCCGACCTCGCCCCCCAAACGCTCGACCTCTCCGGACAGTTGACAGGGTTGACCGCAGCCATCGACCATACGGGCACCGTTACCTTCGCAGACGCAGCCGACCAGAACATCGGAGGTGATCCCGTCGTGATTCTCGCGGCTACCCTGGGTGACGCAGATGTCGACGGCGATCAGGACCTCGACGACCATGCGCTGCTCATCCCCTGCATGGCAGGCCCAGATTCAACTCCCGTCGATCCCGCCTGTGCCATATTCGATTTTGAATCCGACGGCCATGTAGATCTGGAAGACGTCGCCTCCTTCCAGAACGTATTTACCGCCTCGCCCTAGCGACTCAGCCAGCTCAGCCCAAGAACTGCGGATTGCATAACCTTGCTCGCGCTGGTCAATTCATCGAGAGTGAGCGACCCGCTGAGCAGTAACAGTAGCAACCAAGCAGTTCGAGCCGTGACCGTTCCGCCGAAGACCTCGAAGCATCAGCCAACAACCGACGCCGAGGTCTTCGGTGCGTTTTAGGATCGCGCGGCTGAATTGAAGAGTGGCATTCCGCAAGTTATCGCCAGTTGTTTGCGTAGGGCGCGGTTTTCAAGAACTACGCCAGAAGATCGAGGGCTGCCGTGTGCGCCTTCTCATACTCTAATCCCAAATCATCCAGCACCTGGGCGGCTATTCCATCCGGCTCGCGAAGGAGTGCCAGCAGCAGCATCTCGGCATCAACCTTGCCGTGGTTAGTGTTGTCTGCCTCTTCTATCGCACGTTCGATCACGCGCTTGGCTCGGCTAGTCGCGGCCCGGCGCTCTACTTCGTCAAAAATTGCGGCGCGGTCGAGCTGCTGCTCGACTTCCCGGGCCACGTCGCCCAGAGCGATTCCCAATCTGCTGAATATCGCTTCTCCGACTGGGTGATTGCCAACCACCAAGCCGAGCAAGATATGCTCTGTCCCGATGTACTCATGATTAAGCCGCTGCGACTGGATATTGGATTGGGCCATCACTTTCCTAGCCCGACTTGTCCATCTCTCAAACATGGCCATGCACGTTACCACTTTCAGTGCGAAGGCTCAATTTGCACACCCACGAAGACCATCAAACCACCTGAATCAGACGATAAGCGCGCGACCTTGAGTCTTTACCGATCCGCTCA